>JAITDI010000035.1 GCA_031282625.1 Candidatus Endomicrobiellum meruensis
GGATATGGAGAATATGGATTATTGCCGGAGTTAAAGGGAGAAAATGAGAAGACGATAGCAAAAATATTTGATAGAGCGCTAGAAGGAAGAAGAAGTGAGGAAGAAGAGTCAGGAGAAAATGATAGAGCCGGTGGAGTAATAATGACGATGACAGGTGGAGTAAAAGTAGAAGAATTAAAAAAGAGTGAGAAAGGAAGAATATTATTTGAAAAGATAGGACATGCAAGTGTAAATGAAGCGTATGCATTAGCAAGGAAAGAAATAAGTACAATAAGATTGTTACCGAATGTAATAATGAGTGTAGGGAGTGAAGAAGAAAGGAAGTATGTATATAAGAATGTAGAGATAAAAGGAAAAGAGGAAGAAGAAGAGGAAGAGGAAGAGGATAAAGTATGGATAGAAGGGATAAATGAAATAAAGAATTATGGAGAAGATGAAAAGAGTAAAGAGAAGTATAGTGATAATAAAGTAGGAACGGTAATAGGATATGGAAGGGAAATAGGAGAAGGGAAATATATAGGGATGTATATGAAAGGAAGTAAGGACGAAATGAAGCAAGGAGTAGGAAATAATGGAGAAGTGGTGAATGTGGGGATGGGGCTTTGCGGAGGGTATGAAACTAGTTCTCTTCCTAAAAATAGTAATATAGACATAAAGTGGTTAGGGTATGTAGGAATGAATAAGTATAATACAGAAAGGGAAAGTGTAGGTGGAGTAAGAGGAAAGGCAGAGTTTAGTGGGAGTGAGATAGGGTTGGATGTAGAAGGAGGGTTGAAGATAGGAAGTAAGGAAGAAGGGATAATAAGACCATATATAGGGATAGGAATAAGGAAGATCAGGTATGATGAGATAGAAGAGAAAGGAACGCTGGCATATATGAAGATAAAATCAGGGAGTTTTGATAGATGTGTGTGGAGGATAGGAGTAGAAGGGAATAAAGAGATAAGTAAGAAGGTAGAGATAGAAGGGAAAGTAGAATATGAGAGAGTGATGAAGGGAGAAGTAGGGCGTGTAGAAGAGGAAGTAGAAGGGAGTATAGCGGGAATAGAAGAAGGGAAGGATAAGGTAGGGTTGAGTGGAGGAGTAAGGTATAAAGTAAGGAAAGATATAGGGTTGATGGCAGGATTAAGTGGATATAAAGCAGATAAGTATAATGAAGTAGGAGTAAATGTAGGAGCATGGTTTAAGTTTTAGGAAGGAAGGAATAGAAGAGGGAAAAAGCCTGGAGTTTATAGGAAGAAAAAGTTCCATATAAAACTTCAGGCTTTTCCTTTTAGTAAATATTTTTGATAAAAATAAATCTACATACAGCTATGCAAAGTATTAGAATTAGTGAGGATACTAAATTCTCTAATATTCTTGTTATTATTTAATGACGATTAAAATAAAGTTTGTTGCCAAGACTGATGGCTATTAAATCTTAATTTTGCTAAAGAAATAAAAATTTGCTTGAAAAAGTCTAATCTATATACTAAACTGTTGACGAAAAGATTCGGTTGAGTCTTTATAATAGAGGCAAATAATGAAAAAAAAGATTCTTTTAGTGCTGGTTCCCTTTATTATTTCAGGTTGCTTACCTGTCAGACAAGAACGTAAAGCTTTAAAAACAATCCCCATCAAAGAAGTGGAATTAAAAAATGTAGAATTGGAAGCCGAACAGAAACAATCTTTGCAATTCAAAGAATGTTTTGGATTCTTTCTAAAAAATAACGTTAAATTGTCAAACAATATAAATTTCTTCACTGTAAATTCTGCACTTAAATTCAAAAATTTGCTTGGCATTGCAAAAGCAATATCTAATAATGTAGTCGTCCCTAATTTTGGCAAAAGTGTTTTATTAATTATCGCGGAGAAACCTTCTGTAAATTTACGAGATATTAACGTAAGCAAAGTTTATATGAAAGAAGATAACATATATGTTGAATATGAGATTAAAGAACAAGAATCTGACAAAGATTATTTTGTTCAAAATTTAGGTATTTTTGAAATAGAAAAGCCTCCTGTCATATTGAACGTCTATTTTGTTAATAAAGATAATAAAGCTTTTGTTGTGCCGTTTGGAAATAGGAGTGATAAATCTCCATTAAATGTTTCGGATATGTTAGAGAACTATACAGGAGTATATAAAGGAATTTTTCCTGCGACAGATAACAATAAAATACTTACAGAACTGGACTTAAGACCAGATTATTCTTATACTTTAAGACAAAAATATCTAACGGATAATGGAAGAGTTTTTGAATCATCTGGCAAATGGTATCCATCGGTGAACATAAGCTCTTTTGTTTTAAACAAAAATAAAGATTTAATATTTTATTTCATTAATAAAAATACTATAGAGAAACTTGACGATACTGGTGAAAGATTAGAACATGGTAGCTATATATTGAAAAAATAAGGAGATAAAATGAAGTTTTCATCTTATACAAATACAGCTTTAGCAGCAGCAAAAACAGGAGCAGATGTTTTGCTTAGCTATTACAACGGAAAATTGAATATTGAATACAAAGGAGAAGTAGATCCTGTTACGCAAGCTGATAAAAATGCTCAGAAAGCTGTGATAAAGGTAATTAAAAATGTTTTTCCTGAACATGGAGTTTTGGCTGAAGAAGACGGTATAAAAGAAACAGACAAAGATTACTGTTGGATTATAGATCCTTTAGACGGAACAGTAAATTTTGTTCATGGCTTACCGACGTTTTGTGTTTCCATCGGATTAAAATACAAAGATGAAATTATTGTCGGCGTTATTTATGCGCCTGTAATGAGAGAAGTTTTCATAGCTGAAAAAGATAAAGGAGCTTGGCTTAATGGCAAAAGAATAAATGTTTCAAAAAATCAAGATATTATTAGATCTTTGGCAGCTACTGGTTTTCCATATTATTTTAGAAAAGACAGTCAAAGGGTAATGAAAAATTTTGACAATATAGTGCATGAGGTACAAGGTATCAGAAGACTTGGATCAGCAGCTTTAGATTTAGCATATGTTGCTTGCGGTCGTTTTGAATTCTTTTGGGAAGAAGGCTTAAAACCTTGGGATACCGCCGCAGGTATTTTAATGGTTAAAGAGGCAGGCGGTACAATTTCCGATTATGACGACGTCAAAGACCCTCTATTTAAGTCAACTTTGCTTGCTGCAAACAATTGGACTATGCATAATAAAATTTTCGGAATTATAAATGGAAAAAGATAAAAAAAAGTATGTTTTAAAAATAATAAAAAATTTAACAGAAACTTTTGGTTATATAAAGTGCCCTCTCAATTTTTCAGATCCTTTTGAACTTCTGGTTGCTGTGATATTGTCTGCTCAATGTAGTGACGAAAGAGTAAACAAGGTAACAGGAAACTTGTTTAAAAAGTACAGAAAATTGCAAGATTATGCTGATGCAGATATATATAAATTGGAAAATTGCATAAGGTCGGTAGGTTTTTTTAGAAACAAAGCAAAAAATATAATAAAGTCTGCTCAGATGGTATTAAATTTATATGATGGAAAAGTCCCGCAAACAATGGAAGAACTCGTTAAACTTCCGGGTGTTGCAAGAAAAACAGCTAATGTTGTTTTGGGGCATGCTTTTTGTAAAGCAGAAGGAATTGCGGTTGACACGCATGTCATAAGAATAGCGAATTTACTCAAGCTTACAAAGTACGAAAATCCTGTTAAGATAGAAAAAGATTTAATAACAATAGTTCCTAAACAGTATTGGACTAACTTTTCTCTGCTTATACAGACTTTGGGAAGAAAGGTTTGCAAAGCGAGAAATCCAAACCATGCGGCTTGTCCATTAAACAAAATTTGCCCTTCTGTCAAAAAATCTGTTCCGACGACATAAGCCGTTTTCTAAATTTGACAAAAATCGCCGTATTTTTATACTATTATCTAAGGCAAATGTAATAAATGCTGATCTCCCTAACTAAAATTATAACATTTCAGCTTAAAATCCATGAGGAGGCGTATTATGGCGGTTAAAGTAGGCATCAATGGTTTTGGACGTATTGGACGTTTGGTATTTCGCGCAGCTCAAAACAGAAGTGACATTGAAGTTGTAGCTGTCAACGACTTAATCAGCGTTGACTATATGGCTTACATGTTAAAGTATGATACTATTCACGGACAGTTTAAAGGAACCGTTGAAGTAAAAGACGGCAATTTGGTTGTAAATGGAAAAACTGTTCGCGTAACAGCAGAAAAGAATCCTGCAGATTTGAAGTGGGGAGAAATCGGAGCTGAATATGTTGTAGAGTCAACAGGTTTGTTTCTCTCAAAAGATAAAGCCCAGTCTCACATTGATGCTGGTGCAAAGTATGTGGTAATGTCTGC
>JAITDI010000015.1 GCA_031282625.1 Candidatus Endomicrobiellum meruensis
GTGAGCTTGTTTCCTTTTTTGCATTCGTCTATTTTAACATACTTACGGAAAAACAAGTCTTGGGAGTTTGTTTCCTCTACGGGCTCACGCCCGTAGTTTCCAAGCGGAATATTTATGAAGTAGGAGTAAATGTAGGAGCATGGTTTAAGTTTTAGGAAGGGAAAAGAAGAGAAGAAAGGAAGAGATATAAAAAGAAGAGGAAGTTGGAGAGTATAAGGAATTTGTTCCTATACCTTTCAGGCTTCCTCTTCTTTTTCATATTGTTTTTCTTTGTAAAGGAAGTGTTTAATTACAGTATTGCCTTATCCATTCTTGGTAATCTTTATTTGCGTTAAATATTGATACAGAAATTATTTGTGGAACTTTATATGGATGTAACAGTCTTATTCGTTCTTTAAGGATTTTAAAATTCTTTTCAAGCGTTGTCATTGTTATAAGGGTTTCAGCTTTTTTTTCTATTTTATTGTTCCACCAATAATAAGACTTTATACTTTGTGATATTTGCGCGCTTGATATAATTTTTTCTTTAAGAAACGTTTTGAGAATTTTTTGAGTCGTTTTTGCGTCAGGACTTGTTACAAATACGAGCAGATATTTAGAAGATTTCATTTTTTTTCTCCCAATAATTAAATATCAAATTTATATATGTCTATACCAAGCTTCTTTTGCGACGGATGCTGCTATCGCACCTACTTCTTCGTGACGCACTTGAATATAATTTCTTTTTTCGTACAAGGCACCCATCAGAGAGTTAATAGAACCGCCTGGAATACCACAAATATGATCTACTCCCTAGCTCTCTAAAACCTTTAGCATTGCCAAACCGGATTTAATCATACCGATACTTCCACTTGAGAATTTTATGCTTGTAGGAATTATACAAAACCAGTTTATGTTTTTCTATTACTAAGTGCAGAAAATATGCATGAGCGTCATTTTTGTTTTTTCTAAATAATTTTATAAAATACCGCTTGTAGTGAAAAATCTACTATATTTTTATTATAATTTTGATTTTTGACATCCGTTTATATTGGTAAGTCTCTAGGAAAATAAAGAGGAGATGATGATGAACAAAAATTTTTTGTTACTGTTATCATTTGTATTCTTAGCGGCATTATCTTCAAGTATTAGCGCTCAAGCAGCAAAAACTCGCGGTTATCATGATAAAAATAAAGCTATTATGCCATTTGCCGTCTATGTTGAAAATAATTCAAAACAAAATCATTACGCACCGTCGGGCTGGATGGGAGATTACAGAGATATAAAGATTGATTTAGTATGCAAAGAAAACCCTAAAACCGGCAGTTCTTGTATAAAAGTTGATTACAGCGCTAGAGCAACTCAAGGTGCGGGTTGGATTGGCATATACTGGCAGCAGCCTCCAAATAATTGGGGGGACAGAAAGGGTGGTTACGATTTAACTGGAGCTAAACAGCTCAGTTTTTGGGCTAGGGGAGAAGTCGGAGGCGAAAGAGTTGCCGAATTTAAAGTTGGAGGGATCTCAGGGAAAATTCCTGATTCAGACTCTGCATCTATAGGACCTATTGATCTTACAAAGAATTGGACAAAATATACTATAGATTTGAAGGACAAAAACCTAAGCAATATTATCGGAGGTTTTTGTTTTGCCGCTTCTAGAGATGACAATCCAAAAGGATTTACAATATATCTTGACGATATAATATACGAATAATAATTTTTTTATAATAACAAAAGTTTGGCTACATACTTTTTTTGTTGGAAAGGTTTTCATATGCTTGATTATAAAAAGCTGTTAAAAGATTTTGTTTTATATATAGTTGTTGAAAAGGGATTATCTAAGAATACGGTTTTAGCGTATAGAACCGATATTTTGAAATTTATTGCATTTGCCGAAAAAAAACAGATTTCTCTTGAAAATTGCCAACACCAAGATATTACAGATTTTTTATGGGCAGAAAAACTTGGCGGTTTTAAGCCAAAATCTCTTTACAGACTTGTAGAATCTTTGAGACAGTTTTATAAATTCTTAAATTATGAAGATATAATTAAAAATAACCCAACGCTTTATTTAACCTCTCCAAAAATTCCCGAAAATTTACCCAGTATGCTTACATTTGACGAGGTTATACATTTGTTAAATGCTGTTACCGATGAGGATGAAGTAAATATAAGAAACAGAGCCATGCTTGAACTTCTTTATGCTACTGGATTAAGAGTTTCTGAGCTTATAAACCTTAAGTTTTCAAATATAAATTTACAGGATAATTTTTTGAGAATTATAGGTAAAGGGTCTAAAGAAAGATTGATACCGTTTGGAGAAAAAGCTAGGAGTTTTATCAATATTTATCTTTTAAAGAGAAAACCTTATGCGAGTCATGAAGACAATATTTTTATTTCAAGGTTAGGAAAGAAACTTTCCAGAGTGGAATTTTGGAGACAGTTAAAGAATATAGTCAAAAAAGCCGGTATAAACAAAAATATTACGCCTCATACATTAAGACATTCTTTTGCAACTCATCTTTTAGCCGGTGGAGCCGATATTCGTTTCGTTCAAGAAATGTTGGGTCACGCTTCAATAGCTACTACGCAGATTTATACTCATCTTGATAAAGATAAAATTATACAGCAGCATAAAGTTTTCCATCCTAGGGGATAAATATATAAAAAGAGTATGCCAATATAAAAGGAATTAATATAGTTTTTGAAAAAACAATTGCATACTTTTAATTGCTTAAGACAGACAGATCCCACTCTTTTGGAACATGTATCGCCACAGCAAGTATCATAATATATATTTTTGTATAGTGGGATCATTCTAAAGAGTTTCATTCATACTGCCTGTGCGGTAGCCTAAAAGATCTACTGAAATATAAACATATCCTAAATCTTTTAGTCTTTTGTAAATTTTTTTTCTCTTATTTTTGTCCATGAGAATTTCAAATCCGTTTTCGTCAGTTTCAATTCTTGCTAGATTGTTATGATGCCGTACTCTAACTTGCTTTAATCCCATATTGAGAAGCATTTGTTCAGCTTTGTCCACCATAGATAAGGCTTTATGAGTAATTTTCTCTCCGTATGGAAATCTTGAAGATAGACATGCAAAAGATTGTTTATCCCAAGTAAAGAGTCCTAATTTTTTTGAAAGCATTCGTATTTCATATTTTGTAAGATTTGCATAACGTAGAGGACTTTTTACATTAAGTTCCGATATCGCAATGAAGCCTGGACGATAGTCGTTGCTGTCTTCAATATTGGAAGCTTCAGCTACATTATTGATTCTTTTCTTTTTTGCTATATTCCAAATCTTTGAGAAAAGTTCTTTTTTACATAAATAACAACGGTTGATAGGATTGTTTGAAAAACCTTCTATATCTAATTCTTCAGAATTACATATTATATGCGTTATTCCTTCTTTTTTACAAAAAGTAACCGCTTCGTTAAGTTCTCTTTGTGGAAAAGAGCAAGATTTGGCTGTTACAGCTATAACTTTTTCCCCAAGTAAATCATGTGCTGTTTTTAGCAAAAAAGTTGAGTCAACGCCTCCAGAAAATGCAATGATGAGATTTTCTAATTCTAATATATATCTTTTTAGAACTTCATATTTTTGTTTAGTATTCATTTATTTTAACTTTATATTCTTTTTAATTTTATCAAATGTTTTATTTTTCATACGAGCTATTTTTGCTATGTCTTCAAACTCAGGTTTTGATTTTTTTATTCCAAAACCTTCTCCTGTTTTAATGCGTATATTGCCGTATGGCGTTTTTTGTACGGAAATTTTACGGTTTAAAATATAACGATTGCAAATAGTTTTCCTTACTCCAAAAGTAGAAGTATATTTCAAAATGAGTTTTGTAAAAAAATCGGCTTTTCCCGCATCACATATACATGTAAATAGAATTCCCGGACGATTTTTTTTCATTTGAATAGATGTATAAAAAACATCTAAAGCGTCTTTTTCTAAAAGTAGCTCGGATACGAAACTTAAAGACTCTCCTGTCATATCGTCCAAGTTACACTGCAGTTGCGCTACAGTATTGTTTGCAGCATCCACATCTTTATCTGAGTATCCTAAGAATGCTCTTATGCAGTTTAGCGTTTCAATTTTGCGCGTCCCCATTCCATAACCTATTTTTTTTATACGCATTATAGGCATTTGACCAAAACTATTGACAAAATGTTTTATAATAGCTGCCCCCGTAGGTGTACATAGTTCTCCATCGTATTCATTTGTATAAATTGGAATATTGCGTAAAATGTTAGCTGTTGCCGGCGCTGGAACTGGCAGAATACCATGTGCACAATGTAGATGCCCTTTACCTATATTTATTGGCGATGATATTATTTGTTTAGGGGAAACCTTATCTATAAGTAAGCACATACTGACAATATCAATTATTGCATCAATTTCTCCGACTTCATGAAAGTGTATTTGCGTTACAGGTTTATTGTGAGCTTCACCTTCAGCTTTAGCAATTGTATTATATATATTTATAGCATTATCTTTAACTTTTTTTGAGATTTTTAATTTTGATATGATGTTTCCAATTGTTTTTAGATTTGTATGATTATTTTTATGCAAATGATTATGTTTTATATGATAAGAATTTTTTTCATGCTCTTCATGTCCGTGAATTTTTACATGAATTTTTGTTCCTTTTATCAGATTCTTTTCAATAGATTGCACTGTTATGCTTACATTATTGAGACCAAGAGAGTTTATTTGTTTTAAAAAAGTCTTTTTATCATTGTTTCCGAGTAATTCATACAATGCAGCTGTCAACATGTCTCCAGCGGCGCCCATATAACATTCAAGATAAAGAGTTTTCATTTGATACTCTCCATTTTGTTGATACGATTTGCAATAAAACCCGCTCCAAAACCATTGTCTATGTTTACTACTGAAATTCCATTTGAGCAAGAGTTAAGCATAGTAAGCAAAGCTGAAAGCCCTTCAAAATTTGAACCATACCCTATACTTGTAGGAACTGCTATTATAGGACAGCTTACAAGTCCTCCTACTACGCTTGCAAGAGCACCTTCCATACCTGCGACTGCCACTATAACTCTCGCTTTTGTAAGGATTTCGTATTTAGACAAAAGTCTATGTATTCCTGCTACTCCAACATCGTATAAGCGAGTGACTTGATTTCCGAGTGTTTCGGCCGTTATCGCAGCTTCTTCGCATACGGGAATATCGCTTGTTCCTCCGGAAACTATAATAACAGAACCTACAAGTTTACTAATTTTATTGCGTTTCGCCACGGCAATCTTTGCGATTACATGATATTCCAAATCTATTTTTTGTTCTACTAAAAAATTTGCTGTCTCTTTAGATATTCTTGTGATGATAATATTATCTATATTTTTATCCAACATATTTAAAACAATACTTGCTATTTGCTCTTGAGTTTTTCCTTGTCCAAAAATAACTTCTCCAGACCCTTGCCTCAAGTTTCTGTGATAGTCAATGTTTGCAAAACCTAAATCTTCAAAAGGTGCAGTTTGCAAGCGCAATATAGCGTCTTCAGGGGAGATAGCTCCCAATTGAACCATTTTTAAAAGTTTAATGATTGCTTTTTTATCATTTGCTTTCTTCATAAATTAATTTTGCTAAACTTTTTACTATTTTTGTTGTAATTTTAAATAGGGCGTAAAGGAGAGCTAATCCAATAATCCCTGCCAAAAATGTTGATGCATAATGATTTTCTACAAAAGGGAAACAATATCCTGAGAATAGAGATGATGTTTCTTTAGCTTTATTTATAAATTTGTAATTTATGGCGATCGTTTCCAAAGTGTCTGGAAGCTTTGAAGCAAATAAACTTGCTAAAAATACTGTAAATATAGGAATTATAAACGCTAATTTCTTTTTATTCATTAGATTCTCCATTTACGCTTCTAAATACTTTAAGCAATGCAAGGGTTATTAATGTTTCAAGGCAAGATACTCCAAAATGCAAGCTCATCATATTTTTAAATGCTATTGAAAATACTATTGACCCTGATAATCCAAGCTCTATAAGGCACGCCAAAGAAGCTGCCATAACAGAGAAAAAGCACGCGGCGAAAACTCCAAAATGCCGACTTTTGTTTGAAAAAGCTTTATACACATAATAAGATAAAAAAGATCCTATAAAAGCCATATTAAGAATGTTTGCGCCAAGTGCTAAAACTCCGCCGTCTGAGAAAAATAAAGATTGTATAATGAGGACAAAAGACATTATTATAAAACCTGCAAATGGACCAGCAAGGATAGCGGTGAAAACTCCACCAATCAAATGAGCTGAGGTTGCCGATTTTACTGGTATGTTAAACATTTGAAAAGCAAATACCCAAAGAGCTACCAAAGTCAATCTTTGGAAATATTTGCTGGTATTTTCTGAAAATCCAAATGATTGCGACCCTAGGTTTACTTCTGAAACGTTACCTGCAATTATTCCTACAGCAACCGTTATAGTTTTTAATATCTTATTTAGGCAATATCCAATCATGCCTAAAGCGCCAGCAAGCAGTCCTCCTGCCAAATTATTGTTTAAAAATCCGTCAGGTATATGCATATTCCCTCCAAAAGTAAGATGTGCGATAAAGTATAATTACTTTTTCACTTTGACCAATAAATAGACACCTATACCCAAAAATATAAAGTTTGGCAGCCATGCCGCCATAAAAGGCGATAGTATTAAATTTTTACCAAAAGAGGTTGTTACAGCCTGAGTCGCCCAATACATAAACGTTGCAGATAAAGCAGCAAAGAAATTAAATATTATGTTTATTCTTCTTCCAAATCCTAGAGCAAAGGGTATTCCTATAATCATAACTATAACGTGGGAAAAAACAGAAGCAAATCTTGTGTTTAACGCAATTCTTGCTTTTATTGCCGATTGACCAAAAATTTTTAATTGATTTATATATTTGTTAAAGTCAGTCATATTCATGCTGTTGTATGGAGGATCTTTAAATGTTATGTCTTCTGGAGTAACGTTTATGTTGGAATTATACGTTTTAAAATAAACTTCGTCCAAAAAGTCGCTTTCAGAACCTCTCATAACACCGTTTTTAAGCACCCAAGATCCATTTTCCCAATCTGCTTTCTCGGCTAAAACAAGTCTTTTTAATTCAAAGTCTTTATTATATCTTTCAAATACAATGTTTTCCATTGTATTTGTTTTTATGTCAAGGTGTCCGACTGTTAATCTTATGTTATTTCTTAACGCTATTATTTGATTATAAAAATCTGTCTGCACGGATACTTTTTCTTTTTTTATTTTCTCAGTATCTATTTTTCTGTTGTAAACTGTTGTTTTAGGCACAATAAATTCTCTGCAGGCAAAATCTGCAATTCCTATAATAAATCCTATTATAAGGAAAAGTGAGATAATATTCCACATATTTATTCCTGCAGCTTTCATTGCTGTAATTTCGCTTCTTTTTGCAAGGTTACCTAGAGAAAACAATAAAGCCAAAAGAGTAGCTATAGGTAAAGCCTGCACAAGCCATTCTGGAGCATTTGTAAGTATATGAACAATTATTACGCTAAAAGTTGCCTTGTTTTTCATATAAAAATCTATTTTGCCAAGTAGTTGCGATATTATGACTACTACAGAAAAAGCTACTGTTGTAAATATGAAGATTTTAATAAAGTTCTTGACAATATATTTGTAAAGAATTTTTATCATTTTTTTACCATCTTTCTGAATAAATAAATTCCTGCTGTGCCTATAGCCAAATTAGGTAGCCATATTATTATTCCCATAGGGATATATTCTTTTTCGCCTAAATTGATTGAAATTACGAACAATGTATAATAAATAATTACTATACCAAGGCTTAAACCAAAGCCAAGAGCTTTGCCACCTTTGCTAGTACGCATTCCTATAGGTAAAGCTATGATAATGAAAACAATAGGAGCGACAGCAAATATCCACCTAATCCAATAGTCTCGTAAATAAGGCATAAATTCAAGTTTTTGTTTTTTGTATTGCTTTATTGTTTCAATTAGTTTTGGAGAAGATAATTCCGAAGGTCCTATACTGTAGTTTTTGATAGTCTTGTCCAGTGGGATAAAGAGAGAATATGTTTTAAAAGTTGCGTGAGTCATATTTGTCATATCAGAAGGAGAAGCTTTTTGCCAATATCCTTTGTAAAGAGTCAACTGCGCTCCTGTGGCGTAAGCTTTTACAGTAGCTGAAGACGCTGTTATGCGCCATGCCCCTTTATCATTTTGTGGTAAGACATTTTTATTATTATTTGCAGCATAGTCATTTTCAAATTTATATATGCTTACTCCGCTTAAACTATTTTTAGCGTTATCAACTTTATTGCTGTATATTCTGTAATCGCCAAGTTTTGTTATAGACTTTTCGTTAAATTTAACAAGAGGTCTTTTTGTTATAACTTGTTCAGAATAAACTTTTAGATTAGAATTTAATTTTGGTGCAAAAAAATGATTAAAAAACACCAAAAAAAATGAAATGCTCAATACAAAAATTATTATCGGCATTGTAAGTGTTTTGTAGTCAAGTCCAGCAGCTTTCATTGCTGTAATTTCGTTGTCTGACGACAGCCGTCCGTAAGAAAGTAGCGCTCCAAAAAGCACAGCCATAGGTATTGATAATGTTAAGACGTTCGGAAGATAGAAAGTAAACATCTTGACAATTAGCCAAAGAGCCACGCCTTTTTCAATCAAGAGATCCATAAGTTCAAATACAAAATTTAATATTAAAAGAAATGAAAAAATAACGATACCTAAAATAAAAAAATGTAAAAACTCTTTGATAATATAAGAATGTAATTTTTTAATCATATTTTATTAGGGATAATACTGTTAAAGGTCGCCAATATATGATTGTATAAAATTTGTGTAAAACTTGAAAGAATATTATAATCTGAAATATTAAATGTTATTGAAAGAATTAAAAATTTTAATTTTAATAATTTTAATGCTTATACATTCTGCATGTTGTGCAGAATACAATTCTTTTGCTAAAAAGTACAGCGTTCTTGGCGACAATAAGCAAGAAATCTATAGCCAGTTTGACGAATACGATAAGTTTCACGATATTGAAAGTATAGAGCCATCCGGAGCTATAATTTCAGAGGAATACATTTCTTCGCAAAATGAAGAAGAGCTTCCAGAGTCCGTTCAGGAAATAGCGGGGCAAGAAATATTAGATTATTTTGACGATGAAAAATACGGAATAATGAAATATTCTCCAGAAAAATGGCGAAAAAGAAATAAACGTCACAAAAGACCTCCAAATGCGGACTTAACAAATCAGTCTTCGCTGCCAGCAATAATAGCTGAACTTCCTTTTGAATCAAAGCTTTCTCTTTCAGGCAGAAAACTAATAGGTTTCAATCACACCTCAAGAATATACGACAAAGAAGAACCCGGAAAAAGAAAAAATAATTCCACACTTAAGATGGAGCAAGAACTTCAGATGAGGGTTCTTGGCAGTATAGGCGAAAGATTAAACGTCAATATTGATTATGACGATACTGTAGGTAAAAAAGATATATCGCTTGTTTACAAAGGCAAACGAGGCGAATTTGTAAAAGAAGCGGCATTCGGTGATATTTCCGTTTGTATGCCCGCTACTGAATTTTCTGGGTACAAAAAAGAATTATTCGGTTTAAAAGTTGACACGGAATATAAAGGGTTTGGATTAAACGCTTTTTTCAGTAAGACAAAGGGATTGTCTGAGGTAAAGCGTTTTACGGGAAGCACCCAATTAGAAAGAAAAACCATTGCCGATACTTCTTATGTGAGATTTAAATGTTACTCTCTATTGGCAAAAGGCGAAAGGAGGACTATTAAAAACGGTTCTGTAAAAGTATATATAGATTATAATAAAACTGATCCTAAATATAACTACTCTTACCCGTCAGGTATAACTCTAACAGACATAAATAATACTGGATTTACTTATAGCGGCAACTTTGTAACTCTTGTTCAAGGTCAAGACTTCATTGTTGACTATACAATTGGAATGCTTCGTTTTAGGAATGCTTTGTCAGGCAATTATGTTGTTGCTGTAAGTTATGATTTTACAGACGATACTTCTTTGTCTACCCCTGTAATAATAAAAGATACAGATAATAAACCAGACATTACTACAGAACTCAAAACTGTTTACGAATTGGGAAATTTAAAGATAGTCCGCGACAATGGAAGAGGCAATTTTTTATTAGAAATAAAAGATTTAAATGATTCTGTTCCTTCAAGTCTTGATGATGGGAGACCTGTTCCATCTTATAAAGATGAAAGTATTAAGGTTGACTTTGAGAATGGATATTTTAGACTTAACGACACACTACACGACTCTTTGTATAGCAAAGGCGATCATAAATATAACTTTGTAACCGAATATCAATATACAATAAAAATACTTAATTTAAGACCGGGAATTGTGCCACGTTCAGAAAAGGTTATTATTGATGGGATTGTCTTAAAAAATGGAACGGATTACATTATAGATTACGATATGGGAATTTTAACTATAAAAAATGACAATGTTATAAAAGAAGATTCTGTGATGGATATATCTTACGATTATTCTTTGTTTGGTTCTGGAAACGAAACATCTCTAGTTGGAAGCAATGCTAGACTTAAATTAACAGACAGTTTTTCAATAGGAGCAAGCGTAATATACAACTTTACTGCGAAAGGAAAAGAACTTCCTGATATAAGAAACGTTCCGACAAGTCTTACAATTAGCGAATGCGATGCAAAAATTACGGATTTGGATATAGATATTTTAAACATGAGAGTTAATGCTGATACTGAATATGCATTGAGTTCTCAAAATAACAATACATCTGGAAAAGCATCAATTGATTCTATGGACAACTCCCTAAAAGAAGATTTGGCAGTCATGCTAGATGAGAATTGGTTTCATAGTTCAATAGGTTTTCCTACAGCACAAAGAAACTTAAGAGACTTGTCTTGGAGAAGCTATGAAATAAATCTTAAAGATATTGACCCGTTTCTGGAACTTACTGATGGCGAAAAACAACTTGTTTTAGATGTCAATTACAATGTTAGATTTTATCCTCAGATAGCTTTTTCACAAAAACTCTGTTCAGGGTGGGAAGGGATAGATTATTCAAAAAAGCTATATATTGACGTATGGATTAACGATCCAAATCCTGAAGGACATGAAGTTGTCATAGAGTATGCTTCATGTATAAACGAAGATGCTGATGGAAACAATGAGCTTGATACTGAAGATACAGATCGTACAGGAATTTTAAGTCCATGGAAAGATACAGGGCAAACTTATCATAATGCAGATGGAACGGTGTTGTTGATAGGCGCTCATAATGGAAAGCTTGACAGTGAAGATATAAATGGAAATGGCTTTTTGGATACACAAGATGAAGTTGCTGGAAGTTATAATCTTTCTTCATCAAGCGTAACCGTAATAAATAACAACCCAAACGGTTGGCGGCAATTGAGAATTCCTATAGATATTAATGACTCTAATAGAGATATTTGGAGAAATATAAGAATTTTACGTGTCAAAATATGCCAAACAAGAGGTTTGATTGGCGATCAAGGAAGATTGACGATAGGAAAAATATCAATAGCTGGCAATAGATGGGAAAAACAAGGTCTAAATTCAAATGATTTCAATATTTCATCGATAGGAAGATTTGATGCAAATTATAAATCTCTTATGAACAACAAATATTATTTGGATTTATACGGCATAGAAAACAGCGCAAGAAAAGATGAGAGAGCTTTAAAAGTTGAGTATATTCCTTCGGTTGCCAAAGAACAGTTTTTAGCAAAATCAGTTTATCACGGCGAAGCTCTTGATTTGTCAAAATACGAATCTTTAAGATTTATGGTTTACGCAAAACCTGAAGATGGATTTGCGCATTCTGGAGATGTTATAATATTTAGAGCTGGTGGTAACGACGACAACTATTTTGAGTATAGGGTTACGGTAACTGATGAACCAATTTGGCAAGACTGGAATTTGATTGCAATAAAACAAAGCGGCGTTGGACGAACAGCATCTTGGTCAACATCTGACGCTAATGCTGAAATTACCGTACATGGTAATCCTTCCTTAGATAGAGTATCTCAGTTTGTTGTAGGTGTGGAATCTTCCCATATAGGGAACAAATGTCAAGTTTGGTTTAACGAAATACATGTTACAGGAAGCAGGCTTACAAATGGTGCTGCTTGGAAAACGGGAGGAAGTTTACAGTGGAGAGGCAACGAGATATTAGGTATGGTAACAATTGGTGCTTCTAAAAAGACTATAGAGAGAGATTTCCGCAATATTACGGCAGGAGTTTATAACAGAGATTTTAGCGAGGAAAATGCTTGTTTTGACTTTGAAGGTTGGAAAACAAACAGTCATACGGTAAAATTGTTTCCGTTAAAAACAGGAATTTCCAAAATAGAAACTAGAACACCGAGAGTTTCTGAAAATAAATCAAATTTAATTTCTTTAAACGATGAAGGTCGCGTTGTAAAATATTGCGGATCTGCGGAAACAGACTTAAGACCGGGCATAAATTTCCCAAAGTTGGGATTAAAATACGATCGCGCAATTATAGATACGTCAAAAATTGAGCGTTTAGAAGACAAGGAATCTTTATCAGGAGTATTTCTTTACGATGTTCCAGTTAAACTAATCATAGTTCCTACTAGTATATCTGCAGATGTAAAAACTTCAAAGTCTTATTTTAAAGTTTATCCGAATATACCTATAGGAGAATCAAAACAGTTTCTAGGTATGGATAAAATAAGAGAATATCTGGATATTTCTAACTATCATACTTTAGAGCAGTCAAATATGCTTGCTTTGAAGACTCCTTTCAAATTTACTAAAGGAATTACTTTTTCTCCGGGTTATAGTATAAATATTGTAAGAGAGAAAAATAAAGATTTTCCTGAAGAAATTGAATACGGCAAATCTTTAAATCAGAGCGTAGGCGCAAGCCTTGTTTTAGGCATTGCCGATTGGCTTAGTCCTGCATTTACTTACAGTATTAATACCAAAGAAAATTACAATGTTCGTTCCAGTACTAATACTGAATCGTTTATTATACCCGGTCAAAAGAAATATATAGAACGAAACGGCATTGGAGAAATTTCTTGGAATTTGAACGCTTATGACGTTACTTCTTCCAGACTTTTAAAAAGTTTGTCGTTTTCGTCGTATTATAAACTCCAAGATTCAGACTCTTATGATAATGTGGATAAAGATTTTCAATCAATTGGTTGGTCTAGAGATAAACTCTGGATAAGAGATAATCCATTGATGGATATAGAACCTTTCTATTCATCAAACACATATACGGTTAAGACAGTTTTAAATAGAAACGACGTTCGTTTTACAAGCAAATATATGCCTTTTGAATCTTTTTCTTTCGAAGGTTTTCTTAGCCCGATAAATTCTATAAGCGCCAACTGCACTTATACGCAAGGTAACGAAAAATCATATAAAACGGGCACTTATAATAAAATATGCACGATAATATGTCCTGATATTTTGATTGGAATGACAGGCGTTGAAAAGTTTTTTGATCTAGCGCATCTTTTTAATGATACTCAACTTAATTTAAAGTATAACAATAAAAGCGTAGTGTCTTACAGCGTTTCGTATAGTGACAACATTATGCGAGGATTGGATTACAGATTTAAATTTTTAAAACTTTTTGATTTGTATTTGGCTTTAGAAAATACAAAGTCTAAAGATTTGTGTTATAACACTTTAAAAACTTTATTTGATTCTTCGGCAAATAAATATGTATGTCAAGGAGCTGTTGGAGTGGGACGTTGGCGTTTTAGTTTGAGATACGAAAACGAAGAGCGTTGGCAAAAAAATGCTTCAGGAAAGTATTCTTCAAATATTCGCAAAAATTCGTATATTGGGCAGATAAACGCTGATTTAATATTTCTTTCAGGTCTAAAAATCCCCTTAATAAAAAAGGCTGTTCCTTTGAAAAACAGAATGGTGTTTGTTTCAAATATAAAATATGTAGATCGGAAATCCGATGTTAACGTTGAAAAAGACAATAGTGCGAATTACGGAATAGCTGCTAATACCGACTATGAAATATCAAAATATTTTAGATTTATCGCAGGGATAAGCTATGACAGATTTGAATTTAGATACAACCGCGATTTAAATTATTATGATCTTGCCGTTATAGGCAAATTGACTATACAATTCTAGAGAGTTTATGAAAAAAGTTTTTTTGAAAATTGTAAATTTATTTTATCCTATTACATGCTCGTCTTGCGGCAAAGATTTAATTTCCACATCTCAAACGAGGATATGTAGCATGTGCAAATCGTCATTTAGTTTTATAAACGGGCATATCTGCCAAATATGTGGCAAGTCTTTATCTTCGGGAGGAGAATTTTGTTATGAATGTAAGAAAAATCCTAAAGGGCGTATGTTTGATAAAATGCGGTCTGTTTATGAGTATAAGGGATCTGTAAGAAAATTAATTTTAAAATTTAAATATTCTAATAGAACTTTTTTAGCTAAAGATTTTGCATTAGATATGTATGAAACAACGAAAAATAACGATTTCTATCAAGAATCTGATTTTATCATATCCGTTCCTTTAAACATTATAAGGAAAATAAAAAGAGGTTATAATCAATCTGAACTGCTTGCGGACGAATTATCTGTTAAAGCAAATATTCCCGTATTAAAAAATGTTTTATTTAGAAAAAAAATAACAAAACCTCAGTTTAAGTTGTCAAGAGCTGAACGTTTTGAAAATATAAAAAATTCGTTTTTTGTAAAAAATAAGGAAAGTATAATAGGTAAAAACATATTGTTAATAGACGATATAGTCACAACTGCATCAACTCTTTCCGCATGTTCGTCAGCTTTAAAATCCTGCGGAGTGGATAAAATTTTTATATTAACATTAGCAAAAGATTGAGAAAGTGTTAATTAATAAGTTTGTTGAGTGGTGGTATTGTAATATTTTAAATAGTTGACTTTATGTCCCCTCTGAGACTTTTACGAGAGGACTTTTCATATCGGTGTATTGTCATTGGATATTTTTGGAGTTCATTATCGTTATCGTTGGAGAAATAGACAAATGTGTGATATTTTTGTAAAATCTAAATATCCGTTTATATTTGAATCAAAAAAAATCAGAAAATAATGCTCTGCTTAAAGTTTGTTAAACAATCAAGCGGACAAGCTCTTGTTGAAGCAGCTTTAATTGTCCCGCTAATTATACTTTTTCTTTTAGCAATTTTATGGTTTGCCCGTATAATGCTTACATGGCAGCAAATTTCTATAGCTGCTCGTTATGGAGCAGATCTTCTATCATACACTCCTTTCAGCGTAAAATACATAGAGAGTGACATAAAAGATTACCTTTGCGCTGCAAATACAATAGGAAGAACTATTGATCCAAGAAAACTTAATATAAAAATTGAAGAAAGTGATTACAAACCTATTAAATATGATTTTGATATTACAAACTTTTCAAACTTTGCAGTTTTAAATCCTTATACTTTTTTGAACGTATTAAAGAATTTTATTGTGCATCTTAATAAGAAGTCTTTTGTTGAAATAACTTACACCCACGATATTCCAAAGATATTGAGGATAATTGGAAATGACAGCATAAAAATAACAGCACGTGCATCAGTCTTGTCAGGCACAGGAAGCATTGGGGCTTTGCAACGGCAAAAATAAACTTTAGAGGGGGGGCGACATTATGAATCTTGCTTGGATTAAAAAAAACAAAGGACAGGGGATGGTTGAATACATTCTTATTGTAGCTGTTATTGTTGGGATAGTTTTTATTGCCTATAAAGCTTTTGGAAAGAAAATAGAAGGTCAATTTGAAAAAGCAGCGAAAACCATCCAGTCAGCAGATAAAGCATAACATCATGAAAAAGTCCATAATAGTTGCTCTTATTTGCGCGGTGATTTCCGCGGGGTTAGCCTATTTATTTTTGTCTGATTTAGAAATTAAGTACAAGACTATGGCGGAACCTGTGAAAGTTATTGTTGCACGCCAAAGGATACTGCAAGGCGTTCTAATACAGCCTTACATGATTGTTGAAAAAATGACTCCTAAAGAATATATGCAACCAAAAGTATTTCAAGATTTAAGAGAATTGTTTACAGAAGATGGTTCTGCAGTCTATATATCTTTGAATACAATTGAAGAAAACGAGCAAATACTTTCTACTAAGGTTTCAAAAACTAATCAAGAGACAGGAATAAGCAATTTGATCCCTGATGGCAAAAAAGCGCTGTCACTATCATTTGACTGTGAATCGTTGAGGATTCTTACTCCAGGTAGCAGAATAGATATTTTTGCGATAGTTGAATACATTGACAAAGGAAAAGAAATACAAAACGCTGTGTTTTCTGTAGCGCAAAATGTTCTAGTTTTGGCTGTTGGCGGAAACTACATAGGTAGCGGTAAAAAATCAGAGCTAGACGATGATTCAAATAATTTAAATTTTATAACTGTTGCAGTAACTGTTGAAGAAACTCAAAGGATTCTTATAGCTTGTGAAAAAGGAAGTTTAAAGTATGTGATAAGACCTGTTGGTGACTTAGAAATCTCTGATATAAAGCCTTTAAAACTTTCTGCTATAGTAAAAGATATTTCAAAAATATATCCAAATTACGAAAAAGATTTGAAAACGACAAGCCAAAGAGAAGTTTTGGAAATAATAAACAGATATACGAACAGTAATAAGCAAAAATAAGAGGTTATGATGTTTACTATAGCGTCAAGCTGCAGTTTATTCCAAAGAGATTTATTAGCTTATGGATTATCTTGCATAGCGTCAAATAAAAAAGAATCTTACATTGTTCTTGATTTTTCTATACCCGATCCCGATTCTTTTTGGTCTGTATATGGTAACAACGTTAAGTATATTGAGGACATTCTACAGGTTTTGTCAGAGATCAATCCTAAAATTTTAAAAGACTATTTATCGCCTATAGGATTAAGTTCTGTTCTCGCTTTTAGAGATACAAAATTAAAAGATGCCGATATTGACAGAATTTTATACTTAATAACAGCTCTTAAAGAGAATTTTAAATATGTTTTTGTTATTCTACCAGACGAGATAGATGAGAATCTTTTAAAACTTGTACAAGAATCCGACTGTGTTTTGTTTCCTTATACAAGTGACGCAATATCCGTAAAAAACACAAATTTTATTTTAAAGGAGTATTCCTGCAATGTTTATCAAACAAATTTTGCAGCTTTAAAACTTAACTTTGGATATGATTTTAATTCCAATAACATTTTACGCGAGTCGAAAATCTTAAGATATAGCATTGAGGCAAACTTTAATTACCGTATTCAAGAGCAGATTCTATCTCCTAGCTTTTCTTATAAAGATAGATCAAATCATTATGTTTTGTCTTTACACAAGGTATTAGAAAAATTTGATAAATTGCAACAAGTAAAAGTTACGAGCTTTTCTTTGGACAATTATTTTCAAAATGAAAATGCTTATAGACAATTACAAGATGATATTCATAAATCGCTTATTGAAGAGATGAAAGAATATATTGATGAAAATGACAATAATAAGTTAAAAAAATTAACAAAAAACAAAATAAGTGAAATTTTATCTAAAAGAAATCTTGTTTTGCCAAGAGATATTTCAGACCGGCTTTATAAAGAACTTTGTAATGATGTTGCCGGGCTTGGAGTATTGGAAGATTTAATAGAAGATTCTTCTGTTACTGAGATAATGGTTAACGGGCATAAGAATATATACATTGAAAGAAACGGAAAGATATCTAAAACTAAAATTTCTTTTCCAGATGAAGAGCGTTTGAAAACTGTTATAGACAGAATAGTTTCTAATGTAGGCAGACATATTGACGAATCTTCACCTATAGTTGACGCAAGGCTTAAAGACGGTTCTCGCGTTAATGTTGTTATAAAACCCATATCGTTGGAGGGTTCTGTAGTTACAATAAGAAAATTTTTAAAAAATAAACTTTCAATGGAATCGTTAGTTTTTGCTGGTAGCTTAAACGAAGCTATCTTTGAATTTTTAAAAACTGCAGTTTTGTTAAAAAAGAATATTATTATTTCTGGTGGGACAGGGACTGGAAAAACTACTCTTTTAAATGCCATATCGTCTTTTATACCTAAAGAAGAAAGACTTGTTACTATTGAAGATTCTGCTGAGCTTCAGCTTCAACAGGAACATGTTATAAGGCTTGAAAGTAAACCAAAATCAACTGAAGGCACAGGTGAGATTAGCATAAGACGATTAGTAGTAAATGCTTTAAGAATGCGCCCTGACAGAATAATTGTCGGAGAGTGTCGTTCCGGCGAAACTCTTGATATGATTCAAGCAATGTCTACTGCCTGAATACTTTGGTACGAAAAAACTTTTTGTATTCTATTAATATTATCAATGGCTTTTTCTTACACTTCATCATTTTGTTTATCAAACCATCTATTAAACATATTGTCAATATTATTCTCTAGTATCTTCTTCTATTCTGTCTTACCCTGATTCGTATATTTTATTGCTATTGCTTTACGTCCACTTTCTACACTTTCGGAACTCCCCCAACCACTCCATACACCCACATAGCTGCTTATGGAAGCTGAGCCTATTATAATAATGGCATCCGCTCCTAATTTAGCTGCTTCCTTTTTTAGCTTATGTACACTTTTTGAATCTTCTAAAACGATTTCAGCTATCTCAATATATGACTTTTGGGGAAGCGTGGTGGAATATACTTCTATTTCGTTTTCATTTGTTGGAGTATATCTAATATTGTCATAACGATAAATTGTTATACACCCCATAATAATAAACGGTATAAATAATAAAATTAAGCTAATTACCTTTTTCACTTTTTCGTACCATTATTGTTAGGTTTTGTCTCAGCATAATAAGGGCTTTCAGGATTATGCTTATACGAACTGTTTTTATAATTGCTAGTTTTGGAGTACTTTTTTGTCGCAATTCTATAAACTTCTTTTTAATTAAAATAGATTATTTAGTATTTTTGGCAAATCATTACTCAAATTGCCGTCGTATTTTACATATGGAACTTTAAACCTTTTTAGTGCCAACTCAAATCGTCTAAAACCATCTTTGTCCCTCAAAGCAACCCAACTTACTCCAAGTTTATCGCATTGATTTTTGTTTTGCTGTGATAATGTGTCCGCTACAAAGATATTACTATCGCGAGCAATAATAGCATCTGCACTTTCAGGGTTACCTTTACCCATAAGTTTTACTTCACACAAATATTCGTTCCCGTTGTTTAACAAATAAAAATCAATTTCTCTATCTACTTTTTTGCCTCTATCTTTTACAAAATGAGAAGCATCATAATACTTGTCGTCAACATTATATAATTTACAAAGAGTCAACATTAGATATTTTTCTACACTCTTGCCAGCGGTACTCCAAAGTCCTCCGCGAAGTTGGGATCTCTTCACAGCTAATGTATTGATTACTATTAAGCTTTCGCTAACATTCAAATCAACACTAACGTTTTTTAATTTTATCGTTAACGTCAATTCTATTTCTTTTTCCATTTCTACAAGAGATTGTATGCTTTTATAAAGAGAATCAAAATGTTCGTTTGCTGCTTCTATCACTATACTCCTTGTGGCAGAACCATACATATTGCTTATAGTCTTTTTGTTAAGACCTGCATTTATTGCAATATCATCAGTAGATAAATTCACATCCATAAATGTTTTCTTATACCAATCAATTGTGATATCCTCAGAATTTAGTTTCGCTGAAACAATTTTTTTGAAAAAATCTATAGCGAATTGTAAAAATTCAGCATTGATTAAATTTACAATTTCAATACGATAATCTTGAGATTTTATTAATCTTATTATGATATTTTTTACTATTTTGTCGGTAAGCGTCATAAATATTCCGCTTGGAAACTACGGGCGTGAGCCCGTAGAGGAAACAAACTCCCAAGACTTGTTTTTCCGTAAGTATGTTAAAATAGACGAATGCAAAAAAGGAAACAAGCTCA
>JAITDI010000005.1 GCA_031282625.1 Candidatus Endomicrobiellum meruensis
AACATTATTTCCATAGACGCTAAGATAAATACTGTTCATGAAGGCGTTAAATCGGTAAAAAAAGATATTAGATATGATGTCATTATGCTAGGTATAGGGTATAAGTTCGCAATTTAAAAAAGATGGTACTTATGTGAACTCTTTGCCCCTATATAAGACAACGTGCCGTGCTGAAAAGTATGGAAACAAACAATAAAATCTAGCGATTGAAAAAAAGACTTGAAACGATAAACTTAAAGAAAGTTAGATTTGATTTTGGATGGAATGTTTTATTTTTACAAAATAGGAAAATTGATGGAACTATAAGTTTACATAAATAGGAGTTTTATGAACCTTTGGGTATTGAGTGAAGAAAGACCCAAAATTGGAGTTTTAAAGCAGATTTTAAATAAATTTGCTTTGGATATGGGTTTTTGCGCCTTTGTTGATAATTTACGTATCTTGCCAGTATTGGAAAATACTAAGTTTTCTTTTACTTATGAATTAATTGGCTTTAAATGTAATAGAATTAATAAGATACTTATAAAAACTGTCAGAGGACATTCAAGTTTCATTGATTTTCTTGTTTTTTTCCAAGATAAAGAACCTACAAGCAAAGATACTCCTATTTATGCTATTGAAGAAACAAAAACTGACGACAGTGAAAGCAGAAATACAGGTGTCTATCAAAGATGTTCTAAATTTGTTTTTCTACATTATTATTTCCCTGATGTAAAAATGATAATGCTTTATAATCTCCAAATAGAGCAAAAAGAAAAACCTACACAAACTAATATCTTAGGCACAAGACTGCTTTTAACACTTGGTATTGAAATATTAGGGAAAGAATTAAATAAAGATATTTTTACTCCTTTTACGTCAATCAAAGAAATTATAGCTTTCAAAAAGCAAATGAGAGACGCCCCGAAAGGCAACATTCCTATTGAAATAAAACAAAAATCAGACAGCATAGAAATATCAGGCAGACTTGTAAAATCTGATAGTCTTTCGCACGATCCAAACATTGGAGCGTTAAGCATAATTTCTGCCGTGTTAAGAAGATTGGGTTGGAAGAAGAACTTAATTGTTACCAAGCACGGCTTGAAGCAAAAACATCTTAAAGGAAACAATAAATTTATTTTGATAGTCAATAAGTTGAATATTAGCCTAAAAGGCTTAACTTTGCCGAAAACAGAACTTAAAACTGATTATTGGCATTACGACAGAGACGGCGAAAAATTAGGCACTATTTTTATTCATATAGTGGTTGAAAGTTTTACAAAAGGATACTCTATTTTTGAAAATCATGCGGGAAGCGAAAAAGGATATTTTATCACAGCAGATGGCGAACATATCCCCCTTGCTAAATATGAAAATAGAGAAAAATATAAGGCGGGTGACAAAAGTAAAATTATCCATATACCAGATTTGATTCTTATAGATTTTGGACGAAGTGAAATTATAAACGTTGAAGGTAAAAAATACAAGTTCCGCAAAGATGGTATAAAAAAACTTAAAAATTATGATTTTATAGAAAAGAATTATATCAAAAAATATTACCCTGAATTTGAAATAATCAGAACAGTTGTTTTATACGGCAGCAAAGAAAAAGAAATTATAGAAATTGAGGTTGGCTTTTTATTAAGCGAAGACGGCGATTTAGTTTTAGGAGTTAAAGCGCCTGCTTTATTTAAACAGGCAATAAAAAATTTATTAGCTTTTTGGAGTTAATTTGAACGACGCATATGTAAAATCGCCATTAAATTATATCGGGGGAAAATACAGAATACTTTCACAAATAATACCTCTATTCCCAAAAGATATAAATTGTTTTGTTGATATGTTTGCAGGAGGAGCTAATGTAGGAATAAATGCTTCTGCAAAAAAACACATATTAAATGATAACCTTATATATTTGATAGATTTATACCGAAAACTGCAAATAACGCCATTAAAAAAAGTTTTAAAGCATATACAGCAAAGAATTGAAGAGTATGACCTTTCGCTTACCAATCAAGATGGATATGTTAAACTTCGCAAGCATTATAACGAGAGGAAAGATTCGTTAGATTTGTTTGTTTTAATAGCCTATTCTTTTAACCATCAGATAAGATTTAATAATAACCACGAATTTAATAATCCTTTTGGTAAAGAAAAAAGTTGCTTTAACGCTTCGATAGAAAGCAACCTAAAATCCTTTATCAATAAACTTCAAATAATGAATATTGAATTGTTATCGCAAAACTTTGAAGAACTTGATTTGTCTGAACTTTCAGATAACGACTTTGTTTATTGCGATCCGCCGTATTTAATTACCACAGGAACTTATAATGACGGCAAAAGAGGTTTTACAGGCTGGGCTGAAAGAGAAGAGCGTTTATTATTAAACAAGTTAGACGGACTTAATGATAAAGGCGTTAAATTTGCATTGTCTAATGTGCTAAATCACAAGGGTAAAACAAACAAATTTCTTGAAAAATGGATTTTAGACAATTCCGATTATGTTATTAACCCTATAAATACAAATTATTCTAACTCAAACTATCAAACAAAAAACAGGGATAAATTCGCAACGCTTGAAGTTTTGGTTACAAACTATATTCCGCAAACACAAGCAACTTTACAACTGCCTTTAATCCCAACAGAAAGAGATTATAATGAGATTTATTGGCAACAAAGAAAACTTACTTAACACTATAAATCATGCATTAGAACAAAGAAACATTAAAGGTAAAACTTTTTTTGATTTTTTTTCAGGAACAACTAGCGTAGCAAGATTTTTTAAGAAAAAGGGTTATAAAGTTTTTTCTTCAGATTTGCTTTACTTTTCCTACTGCCTGCAATACGCTTATATTAAAAACAACAAAGAACCTGACTTCAAAAAATTACTTCCGCAAATAAACATTAAGCAAAGCAAATTAATTTGTTTTCCGTTAGATATTGTCATTGAATATCTAAATAACATCAAATCCATTAAAGGTTTTATCTATAACAATTATTCTGTTAGTGGAACTTCGCATTTAGAAAAACAGAGAATGTATTTCTCTGATGAAAATGCAAAAAAAATAGATGCAATAAGAATACAAATTGAATTTTGGAAAAAAGAAAAAGTTTTAACTAAAGAAGAATACTTTATTTTGATTTCTTGCTTAATAGAAAGTGTATCATTTTACTCAAATGTTGCAGGAGTTTACGCAGCTTTTCAAAAGAAATGGGATAAAAGAGCTTTAAAACCATTTTTATTAAGACGAATAACATTAATTTTTAATAACAAGAAAAATGAAGTTTTTAATACAGATAGTATGCAACTTGTAAAAAATATAAATACCGATATTCTATATTTAGACCCTCCTTATAATGAACGCCAATATGCGCCAAACTATCATATTTTAGAAACTATAGCAAAATTTGATACCCCCGTTATAAAAGGCATAACGGGAATGAGAGATTATGCAAACCAAAAATCAACATTTTGCAGAAAAGATACGGCTTTACAATCATTAAGTAGAATTGCAAAAAATGCAAACTATAAATATTTGATTTTGAGTTATAACTCGGAAGGTATAATGCCACAGGAAAACATAATTAAAATTCTAGGAAATTATGGAAGTGTCGAATTAGTAGAGTTTGAATATTTAAGGTTTAAAAGTAATTCTAATGGTAATAACAATACTAAAAAACATATTTTAGAACAACTTTATATTTTAACAAGATAATCTTTACTTGCGATGAGTACTACTTCCAGTTATTTAAGAAAATCTTAAACAAGCGGCAGCATAGTTCATAGATTAGGCTAATACAAAAAAATTTGTATTTGTGTAGAGGTAAATAATTTACATAAAAGTCAATATTATTTTTCCCAGCACAGTGGGAAAAAAAGTTATTGCTTTCAAAACATGATATTGAATACCATTAATTAAAAAAGATTAATGGTATTTTTATGAAAAAATCGGCGTTATTTCATGTCAAAAAACGCGGAAAAAAGGGAATGTATTACGTATATTACTACGAGAACGGCGTTCAGAAAGCCGATAGAATATCTACA
>JAITDI010000027.1 GCA_031282625.1 Candidatus Endomicrobiellum meruensis
AAGGAAGTAAGAGTAAAAGGAGATGAGACAGATTTTAGAAGGATGATGATAAATGTGATAAAGAATGGAATAGAAGCTATGGAAGGGAAGGAAGGAGAGGTAGAAGTAGGATATGAAGAAAAAGGAGAAGAAGTAGAGATAAGGGTGAAGGACAATGGAAAAGGAATGAGCAAGGAAATGGCAGAGAAGATAGAAAGAGGAGAGGAAGTAGGAACGACAAAGAAAGAAGGGTATGGAATAGGGATGGGACAGGTAATGGGAGTGGTAAGAGAAATGAAAGGGAAGATGAAGGTAGAGTCAAGAGAGGGAGAAGGGACAGAATTTATCTTAATATTTCCAAAAGCAGAGAAGCCTAATATACAAGATGTAGATAAAAATTAATAGGGAAGTTTAAGCGAAGCTGACTCCACTGTAAACGCGGGGCTAAAATGAAAAAACTAAATATAATTGTATTTTTGTTTTTTGCTTCTTTAGGTTGTGCGTCGGAACAAATGATTGAAATTTCGGTTGAAGTTACCGAAATGTACGAAAATAAGGCTAGAAGTCTGGGCATGGAATTACCAGATTCAATAAGTGTATCTGAATTTAATATTCCATCTATCTTGGAATCTGGCTCTTGGGGGAGAGATACAAAGTTTTCCACAATTCTTAAAGCTTTGGAAGAGAATGGCGCTGCAAAGGTTTTATCTCAGCCTAAACTTGTTACAAAATCAGGTGCCAACGCTAAATTTATGGTTGGAGGTGAAATTCCAATTGTAGCCACTGGCGTCGGCACATCTTCTATAAAGTGGAAAAAGTATGGAATCATAATAAACATCAAACCAACAGTGTCAAAAGACAGTAAAATTGATATTGTTATAGAAACAGAACTTTCAAGAATAGACAATTCCATACAAATCGCAGGATACCCTGCAATTAGGAAAAGAAAGGCTTCATCTCATCTACAAATCAAAGACGGCGACACGATGGTTCTTGCAGGTCTTATAGAAACAACAAAAACTAAAACAAGAAAAGGCGTTCCTTTTTTATGCAATATTCCTGTTCTTGGGTTGTTGTTCGGTGTTACTTGTTATCATGAAGAGAAAACAAATGTGCTTATCTTTGTTACCACGAAGTTAATAAAATGAGAAAAAATAAAGGGCAAACTTTAACAGAATTTATTTTGGTTTTTATTGTTTTACTAATTGCTACAACAGGCGTTTTGAGTATGTACAAAAGATTTTGGAAAACAAAATATCAAAGAGTAGCGACGCCTTCACAATCGCTTGCTGGAATTATAACGCAATCTAATTACGTTAAATGAAACCAATTGTCTTTTTATCTACTTTTCAAGTTTGTAAACGATTTAAACGTTTAAATAGCAACAAGGGACAATCAATGCTAGAAGCCCTTTTTGTTGTTGTTTTTACAACGGTTATAATGTTTGCGTTTATACAGATTTGTATTATGACTGTAGATGATATGATTGCAAATGAAGCTGCTTTTGTTGCCATGCGTTCAGCGGCAGTTACAAAAAGTAAGTTCCGCGCTAAAGAAGCTGAAGAAAGAGTAAAAAATTATCTTAAATTTTTTTATCCAGGAATTGTTTTTGGAAATAGCGCACTTAACCTCTCAAGATTTGTTCTTTCAGATAAAAAGACCGTTGAAAGATACTTTAATAGAGCAGATAGCTGTAGCGAATCCGAAAATATTGTTGAAAGCGGCGATGGAAATAAATCTGTAACTATATGGAAAGGTAAAAAAAAATTTAAAGATTATTCTGGGAAAAATATAAGTAAAGAAACTGTGAAGATATACTACTTTACTAGAGTTTTGTTTGGTTCATTAATTGCCAAAGATAATTCTTTTAAAAATAGTAGATGCCAATCCTCAAGAAACAGAATAATATCGTCTCCTGATGAGAAATATTATTATAAAGCATTTCCAGGGGCAAAAAATTTTGAAAAATAATAAAGGACAAACGCTGTATTATTTCTTAATACTTACGGTTATACTTGTTATAAGTTGGGCTATGATGCTAAATATTGCCTGCCTTATAAGAGATAGAATTAGACTGCAAAATGAAGCTGACTGCATAGCATTGTCTCTTGCAACTTATAAAGCAAGAGTCTTAAATTTTTTGGGAGGCACAAATTATCTTATAGGAGAAGTGCTATCGCTTGGCATGAATCCTAGAATAACGCAGCTTGTTTCATATTCAACAGATGTGATTGGCAGTTTTCCCGCTACAATGAAACCTTCTTTTGAAAGCTCGCTGTCAGATTTAAAACACGAAACTTTCGGACACAAAAAAGACAAAGGTATAAGAAAAATAAAATATATAGTTGATACTATACAAAAAGCTCAAGACTTATCAATAAAAAGTTATTATGCGTATCATTACAGCATATTATCCGGCAATATATCTAAGGATTACAATATATTATTGTCACCATCGCGACCGGAGAAAAATTTAGGGTTAAAGCGGAACTCAAAAGGCATAAATTATTATTCTACTGTAAATTTGGCTTGTGTTTACCTAGATGCTTCAATGCATTTTCATATTTTATCGCGAAATAAGTATAAACAAAGCAAATACTCATGGTTTGTTGAAGGTGAGAAGTTTTCCGAGCAAAAAGTAAAAGTTGTTCTCTGCAAAAAAATAGGGAAAAGAAGACCTATGTTTTCAAAATTTCTAGGAATACATTATCCGCAAATAACGATTTTTTCTGCCGCTTCTCCATACAATGTAAAAGGTTCAATGTTCCCAAAAACTGAAGATACATTTACAGGCGCGACAAAAACGACTATGGTTTTATCTGAAGCTGCATCTATTGCACAACTTGCCTTAATGGAAAGAGCTATAGCTAACGGCTCTTCTTTTGGACCAGCGGCAGTACCTTTTATAGCGGCAGCAGAAGCTGCAGTTGCTCTTAATTATCTTGAAAGCAAAAGAGCTTCTGCTCAGCTGTTAAGTGGCAAAGATAACCCGATAGATGCATATTTAAAAGCAAAGTTAGGAGGTTGGGGTGCTCATTTAGTCCCCTATGAGTTTAAAAAAACACATTAAAAGATGTTAAAAATATAAAATTTATTTAGGTGGTTAAATGAGGACAAAATGAACAAAATTTAAAAATTATTATCAGGAAAATACAAAAAAGTAAGAGGTGCGCAGAGTAAACTTGCGAAAGATTTAGGAATAGACCAGTCTGTAATTGCTAACTGGATTGCAGGGAGAAGTGATATCGGCATTGATTATATTGTTAAACTTTCAAAAATATTTAACAAAACAGAGAAGCTTCTTATCGACCTAGCGACAGGCGCATGGAATGCATTAGATAAAACTAATATAACAGTAGATCTTGAGCCAACGAAGTACGCAAATGAAAAAGGGAGGAGTAATATGCAGATGATAGTTTGGTAGAATTTTTAAAAAGTTTGATACTTCTTATATGTATTTTGATGACTACCGCAGCTGTAGGCGGAGGGAATAATATATTCTATTTTGAAAGAGGTCTTTATTATGTTGAAAAAATTGTCTTTTTTGGTAGTATTAAGTTTTTTTGTGTTGGGGATGCGGCAAAGTGTGTTTGGGTTTGTGCAAAGAATTGATGATAATGATAGTGAGTTCAAAAAGTGCATAGAAATGTGCAGAGAGGAAGAGAGGGAATATGTGCTAACGTGTATTAATAAATTTAATAAAAAATAAAGTTAGCAAAATTAGATAGAAACCATGAAAAAATTCAAAAGTATAAAGATAAAAAAGATAGAAATCTTTATAAGTGTAAGAATATAGCTAGTGATATATCATTTAAAACTTGTCTCCCCTTTTGTGATATTAAACATGATAATATTTAATAAACGAAAAATTGAAGAGAAAAATGGTGTATGACAACGTATGGACAATTATAGGGGTTTTTGCCACTTATGGAGACAAATAAAAAATGAAAAAGAGAGAGAAAATTGATTTTGAAATAAGCTCCAAGAATATAACAAGACAAGGGACGTAGCGGTATTTTTAGAAAAGTGTGTTAATGAGCGAAGAAGAATACAAAGGTTGGAAAGCGACATTGGAGTTATATAGCATTGGTGGCATGAAAGAGAAGCTCATAGAAGGAAAAAATACTTCTATAGAGGAATGCGAGGAAGTAGATATAGATGAGTTTATTTAATACCTTATAAATATTGACAAGCTGTGGAATATATGCCACAATATAGTTAAAAGGGTGTGTTAATGGAACAATTAAAAAGAGAGCAAACAAAGATTTTTCAAAAGTGGTTTAACAATTTATCCCCAAATATACAGGATAAAATAGCAGAATATATTGATAGGGTTTTGGAAGGAAATACCTCAAATTGCAAAACATTAAGAAAGGGAATAAGTGAACTTACTATTAACTTTCAAAAAGGATATAGAGTTTATTATACACTATTAAAGAATAAGACTGTTTTGTTTTTGTTGTTAGGTGGAAGCAAAGGCGGACATCAAAAAGAGCAACAAGAGGATATAAAGCAAGCAATAATGATAAGAGATTATTTAAAAGAGAGAGGTATAATATGAAAAAGAAAGATATTGATAAGATTGATAATCTAGATTGGGATATTGCAACAGAAGATTTTGATACTACATACGCAAAAATACTAAGTAAAAACCCCGAAAGATTAAAAGCATTTAAAAAACGTACAATTGACGATTACAACAAAACAAAGAATGTACCCCTATTCTTATCTAATTTAAAAATAATTGCAATGTCCGAACGTAAAATGCGTGAGCTTGCAAAAGTAGCAAAAATAGAAAGAAGTAGCGTTTATAAGATACTATCAAGAGAGGCTAATCCATCGTTTTGTACAATCGTATCGCTTGCGCACAATTTAGGAATGGACTTTAGATTAAGCTCAATAAGACAAACATGAAGCAAGCAATGGCATACCTTGCTAAGAAAGGTAAACGTTATTATATATTTCCCGACGCTGTTAAAAAATGATAGAGCGGAGAGAGAGGGATTCGAACCCCCGGTGGAATTTCTCCCACAATAGTTTTCAAGACTATCGCCTTAAACCGCTCGGCCATCTCTCCTCTAACTTCTTTATCTTATAAAAACTATTTAAAACTTCTAAGTACTTTTTTATCCTACCAAATTTGACTGTTTTTACGCAAATTTCTATGATACAAGTATGCATATAGTTTGGTCTTTTCATTTTACGGAGGACGTTGTATGAATAAATTTTTGTTTGTTTTAGCATTTTGTTTTGTTACATGTTACTCCTATGCTGAAAGCTATATTTTTCCAGCAAAAAAGATCAATGAAATAGATATCATTATAAAAAACGGAAAACTTAACGTAAAAAGTGCCAACGTCAGAGAAATCAGAATAGATATAACTCCAAGTAAGTCTTCTTCCACCGAGAGACAGATTTATGTAGTTGGAGGAAAAGAATTGAATGTTTATCTTGTAGATTCTGAAATCACGGAAAATACTACGGTCAATATTATTGTACCCAAAACAGTTGACATGGAAATAAATTCAACGTTGGCAAATGTAACAGTTGATAACTTATCAGGGTTTTTAAGCATTGACGCCGCGGCGGGGTCAGTTACGGTAAACAACTTTAACGGAAAAGCAGAAATAGACACAATTGATGCCAAAGTGGATATGTCTGGCGTTTTCAAAGTGCTTGATATAGAAAGTTCCAAAGCTGACATAAATGTAACTCTTAATAAAGTACCCTCATTTTATACTTATGCAATACACGGCGCTGGCAAAATGACATTTAATTTAGACAAGATTGTAAAAAGAGATAAGTTAGTAATTGATTCTCGTGAATTCAATGGCGCTCTGGAAATAAAATAATAATTGTTTGTCACTACCTGAGTTTATCGGATATAGTGAATACGTTTTTGACTTTTTTAGAGAGTTTGGATAAAAATCCCGACAACATACGTCGGGCTTTTTATTTTTAGATTATTTCTTTTTAGATTGCTCGTACTGAAGCGTTCTTGTTGTTATTCCAGAGACATTTGCAGGACCAAAATACTGGATAGGTCCGGGGAATACGTAACTCTCAGACAGTGCCCATTTGTCTCTCATCTTTACAAACTCTTTAAACGGTTTACCGTTCAAATCAACCAATGCTTTCTGGATAACAGGTTTATCTTTGCCGTTTCTTCTTTCAACATTCATCATCATAGTTATAGGAATACCGCCACACTCCCATTGCTTAGGAGCTTTTAGAAGGTTTCCTACAAAAGACATGTACCCTGTAAGACCGTTAAGAATAAGAGCTGCTGCATTATAACCAAGAGCATATGTATAGTTTGCATCAAAGTTTGAAGGGAATCCGCAGCGTCCCTCATATCCAAAGAAATGCGTTATGCTTGAGAATGTGCCTTTATATTTATCTTTCTTTTTTAGCTCTGCAAGCCTTTTTTGAATCATTTCAATCAGAAGTTTTTCTGTTTCAATCATAGATACGGCAACATTTCCATGAGGATCTCTGTCTGACATAAGCTGAGAAGCTATACCTGCCGGCAAGGAGCACATTAAATCTGAAAGCTTGTTTGAGAGCTTGCTGCATACAAAATTCTTCTTTTCTTCCATACTTGAAAGCTCTGTAAACTTATCGGCATTATCTACCAAAATATCATTTAATGCAGCAATTAACTCTTTCATCTCAGGTATAAATTCTATAAGTCCTTCCGGCACCAGACATATTCCGAAATTTTTACCGTCTTGTGAACGCTTAATTATAACTTCAACAATACTATCAACGACTTTTGAAAGCATCATTTTTTTGGCTAAAATTTCTTCGCCGATTAAGACGATATTAGGTTGCGTCTTAAAACCCACTTCTAAAGTTATATGGGAAGCGCTTCTGCCCATTAAGCGGACAAAATGCCAATATTTTTGAGCTGAAATTGCGTCTCTGCATATATTTCCTACAAGCTCAGCATAAATTTTTGTTGCGGTGTCAAAACCAAATGAGGTTTCTATATATTTATTTTTCAAATCACCATCAATTGTTTTAGGCACTCCTATTATGCATTTGTCCACATTTTCCTGTTTCAAATACTCGGCAAGTATAGCAGCGTTTGTATTAGAATCGTCACCTCCAACAATTACTAAAGCATCTACCTTGCATATGTCCAAGTTATCTTTTGTTGAACAAAACTGTTCAACGGATTCAATCTTTGTTCTCCCAGATTGTATATAGTCAAAACCACCAGTGTTTCTATACTGGGCAAGAACTTTCTCGTCAATTTTTTTAAAACTCTTTTTTAAAATTCCCGAAGGTCCGCCGAGATACCCTATTAACCCATTCTTTTTATTTGCATGCTTGAGACCATCAAAAAGACCTGCTATAACGTTGTGTCCTCCGGGAGCTTGCCCTCCTGAAAGAACAACTGCGACATTTATTATTTTCTTTTTAGCAGCAGAATTTGTGCCTTTTTTAAATTTTACTATCGGCAAACCGTAAGTATTTTTGAAAAGCTCTCTTACTTTGACTTGGTCAGCAACTGACTGCGTCGGTTTTCCCTTTACAGCTTTTACGGAAGCCACTCCTTTTTTTAACATTTCTGGGAGTTGGGGCTTAAATCTTGATCTCTCGCATTGAAGTTCTGAAATACATGATGTTTTCTGCGACATGTTCATTCCTCTTAGTCTTTAATTATTTATATTGCAACCACAAAACTTTTGAGATTATATCATAAGAAGTAATATCTGAAATTTTTTCTTTTTTTATCACTATGTGATTTTTTAAAGGCATAGGTCCTACTTGACTGGGATCCGTATAACCAAACACTGCTACGCACTTTGTTCCTACTGCTGCAGCTAAATGCATAGCTCCTGAATCTATGCCTGTAAACAACTCGCACTTTTTTAGAAAAGCCGCGCTGTCTAAAATACCATTCTCGGCAACAAATACCTTAGGAACCATTCTACATTTTTTAGCTATGCTATTCAAAATTTCTTTTTCCCATGCAGCTCCTGAAAGAACACAGTTAAAACCTTTTTCCGATAGAACGTTTATAACTTCAATCCATTTGTGCTCTTCTAAACATTTGTCTTGCCGCCTTTTGCTCGCACTTATTGAAATCGCAATTGTCTTTGACATATCAAGGTTATTATCGCTAAACCATTTTTTTACATTTTCTATATTTTCTTTAGGAATATTTATTAGCCTTGCATAATCTTGCTGTATTGATTTAAGTCCTGCGGCAAAACCCAGCTCTCTATTGTTAAACAAAGACGGAACGCCAACCCTTTCAGTTTTCTTTGTAAGCAAAAAACTCAAAGACGCTGTATTAAAACCAATCCTGCTTTTTACCCCAGACAAATATGCATAAAGTAAAGAACTCGGAGATTCAGAAAAAAGTATCGCTTTGCTGACTTTCTCTTTTTTTAAAAACTTTATTATATTTCTATCTTTTGGCATTGTCTCATCTACAAGGTTAGAAGCTGTAAGAAGAGGTGCCAGCGATGCTTTAACCACAGAAAATATTTTGGTATTAAGTTCTTGTTTGGCGGCTTTAAGAACCGGAAGAGAAAACAAAAGGTCTCCTAGCTGATTCATATGAAAAAAAACTAGTTTATCCATTTTTCTATTTCCAAGAAGACAGTCTCAGGTTTTATAGCGTTTATATTATCTTTGTTTTCTTTATTTATAAGCAAAGAAAATCTACCTAAGCAAGGGGCAGTTTCATTTATGTCAGAATGCCCGAATATAAATATAGATGGAACATTTAATAGAGCCGACAAATGCATAGGACCTGTGTCAGCCCCGACAACCGCTTTGCTTTTTGATAATATACATGCAAGCTCTTCTATTGAAGTTTTACCGCACAAATCTATGACTTCGCTTGATTGTATTTCTCCGAAATCCAATTTTGCTCCCAATACAACTATTTGCATATCGGCAAACTTGTTTTTAATTAAGCCTATGAGCTTATGATAATTATCAATACTCCAATTTTTTCCCTTTCCTCTTGCAAATGGAACAAGTGCAATAAAATCTTTTGAGACTCCATTCTTGTTTAAAATGCTGCCAACATTTATATTTATGTTTACTTTAGGCTGAAAAGATTTTCCTGTCAGGAAACGAATAGTCTCAAGATTTCTTAATGTGGCGTTTATATTAACTTTTTCTGGATAAACTTCCTTGATTAAAATGTTACTGCACTCCTTCATGCCGGGAACGCCAATTTTAATTTTAGCTTTGGCAAATCTTGCAAGCAACGCGCTTCTTAGAAGACCCTGCAAATCTATTATTATATCGTACTCCGTGCGTCTTATAGATTTTAAAACATTGAAAAAACCTCTAATGCCTTTGCGCCTATCCCAACTTATGATTTTGTCAATATCAGAACACAACTTAGGCACAGCCTCCCAATTTTTAAAAACAACCCAACTTATATTGCTGCCGGGGTACGCCTGTTTTAAAGCGTTTGCGCATGGCAAAGCCTGAATAATGTCGCCGAAAGAGCTTGGTTTGATTATTAAAATTTTCATTTAAATAAAAACTTCTTTTTTACTTCTTCAAAAACATCGTCACTTGTTACAGCTTGCATACATTTAGGATTTATACAATTTCTGTTTCTACAAGGCTGGCATTCCATTTTATGCTGTATAATTTTTGTATTCCCGTTATACGGTCCTGTGTGTTTCGCGTCAGTAGGTCCGAGTATAGCCACAGACTGAACGTTTAATGCCGTAGCTATGTGCATAGGTCCCGATTCATTGCCAACAAAAACTTTACACATTTGCAAAAAAGCGCATAATTCTTTTAAAGTAAACTTTCCAGTCATATCTGTTATATGTACGCCAGACCCAGAAATTATTTCTTCATTAAGCCCTTTCTCGCTGCTTCCACCCTCTTTACCTCCGATAAGAATAATATCAGCTTCCAACTCACTCTTCAACCTTTTAGCCAAAGATGCATATTTAGAAGCTCCCCATCTTCTGGAAAGCCAACCTCCGCCTGCATGCATGCCTATTATTTTTTCTAAATTTACATTTTCTTTCAATAATTTATCTCTGACTCTTCTGAAACTTTCTTCAGGTATATGTATAGGATAATTAATTTCGTCTGAACAATCTAAATACTTCGCAACTTTAAAATGGCGTTCCACGCAATGACGATTACCCTTAGATTTAATTTCTTTTGAAAACAACCAAGAAAATTCTCTCATACCATTAGTGGAGGACGAACCTAATTTAAACTTTGCTCCTGCAATCTTCACAAGCATTGCAGACTTTGCAAGTCCATGCAAATCTATGCTTAAATCAAACTTTTGTTTTCTTAAACTTTTCATTAAATGTATATAATATTTAATAGATTTTTGTTTTCTGTTCCAAACAAAAATCTTTTCAAGGAAAGGATTGCTATCCAAAATTTCATAACATCTTTCATCAACTATCCAGCTGATTTTTGCATGTAGATATTTTTGTTTGATAGCTGCAAGTGTTGGAAGCGAGAAAATAATATCGCCAATCCTGCTTGGTTGAACTATCAAAATTTTTGGAGCAGGATGATATTCTAGATATTTTGACATATCTTTGCCCCAGTAATATTTGTCTGTAAATTCGCTTAATTTGTTCAGTTTTTGTTCAACTAAAACTCTTTTTTCTTCGACGGTATCTTCCTTATTTATATAAATTGGTTCTCCGTAAATTTGAATAGTTTTTGAAAAAGGAAGAGGGATTATGGTCTTATCCCAAGTATTTTTCAAAATAATTTTATTCTTTGGCGAGCAATTTATTGGAATTATAGGCATACCTGTTTTTTGAGCCGCATATATAACGCCAGATTTTAGCTGTCGGCGAGGACCTTTTGGACCATCGGCGGCAAAAGCTGGAGAATAACCTTTGTGAGCATATTTTATAATTTCAATCAACGCTCTTTCTCCGCCTCTTGTAGAAGAACCTCTGACAGTTAAATATCCAAAACTTTGTAAAACCTGCGACAAAAGTTCTCCATCTTTTGATAAACTTACCATAATAACTATATTTCTTTTTTGATTTGACATCAACATAGGAAATTCATTTCCATGCCAGAAGGGATATATTGACGGTTTAGGATAGTGGAAAGTATCGTTTAACGATTTCTTTCTTAAAGTTTTGTCTATTATGCGACATATAAATATTACTATCTTAAGCAAAGCTTTATTTTGCATCTAAAATCTCTTTTAGTTTCGCTAATGTAAAAGACACTGCACCTTTTTGATCGTGTACAGTTTTGAGAGCATTATTTCCTGTGCGTTTAAGAAAAGAGCTGTTTGTCATAAATTCTTTTATCTTGCTTGCCAAATCATCTGAATCTTTAACAATAAAAGCTCCGTTGTTTTTCACAAGATTTTCCGCTTCAGTTTTAAAATTATCCATATATTCGCCAAACAGTACAGGTTTGCCATACGCCGCAGGCTCTATAGGGTTTTGCCCGCCCTTATCCACTAGAGATCCGCCGACGTAGCACACATCAGAAATTGAATATATATTTTGAAGTTTGCCAAAAACGTCAACCAAAATAAAGTTTCCAGTAAAATCATTTTCAGAGAATAAAGAATATTTTAAACTTTTATCTTTAAGAAGCTTTGCAACTTCGGGAATTCTAGCAATGTGTCTTGGCGCTAGAAATATTTTAAAATTTCTGCCGACTTTTACATATGCATCGGCAATAATAGTTTCTTCATTTCCTCTTGTACTGCCTGCAGTAAAAACAAAATCTGTTTCTTTAAGCAAAAACTCCTTTCTTCTGACACCTGACGTAAAATTTCTATCATATTTTATATTGCCTGAAACAAAAATAACACTTTTCTCTCCAGTCAAATACTTAAACCTGTCGGCATCTTCCTTACTTCTTGCGATAATAACATTGATAAGACCTACAAATTTTTTCCAGAAAAATCTGAAACGTTTGTAATTATCAAACGATTTTTCCGATATTCTGCCGTTGACAGTTATGAGTGTCGTATTGCGTTTTGCTGCCGTATAAAGCATAGATACCCAGAGCTCAGTTTCAACAAGGACAAGCAAATCAGGTCTGACAATGTCAAATGCCCTCTTTATTATCGGATAAATGTCTAAAGGAAGTAAAGCTAAAAAATCAGCTTTTTGTAATTTTACAGCGTATTCTCTACCGCTTTTTGTAAGGGTCGTTAAAACTATGAAGTAATCATCTCTTAGATTGTCCAAGATAGGTTCTACGGCGCGAACTTCTCCAAGGGAAGCGCAGTGTATCCAAACAGTTTTCTTTTTTGAACCCAAATTAGAATAATTATAACAAGCAAATCGTTCGGATATTTTGTAGAACAATTCTTTTCTATATTTTTTGCTAAACAGAAACAAGATTACGATTAAAGGTAAAGCAAAAATAATAAGAGCGTTATATAGAACCAAATAAATTTTTGACATGATATTACCAAGTATTATTAAGTTATGTTAAATGGAAGTAATGACGACAATAGCAAACAGCATAATTACTTCTTGGTCTTTTTCTTTGACGGAATCCAGTAAAACAAGCCTGCAGATGAATATTTTGGATAAATAGTGCCTACTTCCGCACTTACTCCTATTTTATCAATTGGAATAACTTTACATATCTCTTCATAATATTTACTTCCGATATCAACGGCTCTTGTTACTTCGCAATTTTCGTCTTGAGCTTCATTAGAGATAATTCTTTGCACAAAATTCTTGGATTGTTCTAAAACGTCAACGGCTATAGCGGATACAATTTTACTTGTATGTTCACCAAATGCGTTCTCATTTTTTTTGTATTCTTCTTCAAGAGCGCTGCCTATTGTTACAAAAAAAATGCTTTCTGCAACCCACTTTGGAGGAATGTCCTTTTCATAAACAAAAGGAAGAGATTCTTTTGAAAATGTATCATAAACAACTGACGGCGATAAAAACTTAACATAAAAACGACTGCAACGTTGAATAGTCTCTTCCAATTCAATCGACACCTCAACGGCATTTATAAGTTTTCTTACCACTCGCGAAATATCTTTCACGCGCAGGTTTACTTTAAAATTTTTTATCTTACGCATTATTTTGAACTTACGTATCCCTTCTTTACTGCAACTTTCAGTCTATTCTTTTTTCTTTGATCCCATTCATACACTATAGGCGTGCAAATGAACAGTGTAGAAAATACTCCAAGAATAGTGCCTATAAGCATTATGTAAGAAAATGTATGTATTACTTCTCCTCCAAAGAAAAACAGCGAAGCCGCTACTATAAACACCGTCAAAGAAGTAACTACAGTTCTTGTAAGAACTTCGTTTATGCTCCTGTTTATAACTTTTCCAAAATCTTCTTTTGCTAAAAGTCTTAGATTTTCTTTTATTCTGTCAAATAGAACAATCGTGTCGTTTATAGAATAACCAGCCACAGTAAGAAGCGCGGCAATAACTGTTATGTTAACCTCTTTGTTTGCAAGAATTACAAAACCAAAGGAGATAACTACGTCGTGAATTATCCCCAAAACAGAAGCCACACCCCATAATCCAGACTTAAATCTAAACGCCACATAAACAATCATTCCAACAAAAGCAAAGAAAAAAGCGTAAATAGCTTGTTTTGAAAGATATGTTCCCATGCTTGGACCAACATACTCCACTCTATCTATTGTCATTGAGTTATTAGGGAATGTCTCTTGCATAGCCCCTTTTACAGCATTTTCAAATTCTTCTTGCGATTCTACATTCTTCTTAGCACGGATCATTATAACATTCCCGGAGCTTTGGAGTTCAAAAGAACCTATATTGCTCCTCTCTAATGCAGAACGAACATCTTGTAGCTCAACTTCTTGTTGAAAAGATGCCTGCATCAAAACGCCACCTGTAAAATCTATGCCGTAGTTAGGACCGCCTCTATAAATAAAAACGAAAACTGTAAGCAAAAGCATCAAAGCCGATATAAAGAAAAAATTACGGCGTTTTCCTATGAAATCTATATTCGTAGATTTAAATATTTGCACCATAGCCTCCGATTATATTTTTAGTTTAAGCAGCAGATTTTCTTTAAATAAAAAGTCGTATATAAGTTTTGTTACTGAAATCGCCGTAAACATGCTGACAATAAGACCTATAGAAAGAGTAACTGCAAATCCTTTTATAGGACCTGTCCCAAATTGGAACAAGAAAATTGCAGCGATAAGCGTCGTTATATTTGCGTCAAAAATAGTCCAGAAAACTTTTTGATACCCTGCGTCAACAGCTACCCTTGCTGTTTTCCCAGTAGCAAGCTCTTCACGTATTCTTTCAAGTATTAAAACGTTTGCGTCAACAGCCATTGCAAGGGTCAAAGCTATGCCAGCAACGCCTGGAAGGGTAATCGTAAATTGGAAGTACGCCATTGCAGCCAGAAGTATTATTAAGTTTAAAGCCAAAGCTATGTCGGCAATAAATCCCGAACTGCGGTAATAAACTATCATGAAAATAAAAACTACAGCAATACCTATAAGAGCCGACATAAAACCGCTTCTTATTGAATCATCTCCAAGAGTAGGTCCCACGGTTCTTTCTTCTATAACTTTAACTGGGGCAGGAAGAGCGCCGGCTCTAAGTACGGTCGCCAAAAGTTTTGCACCTTCCGCACTAAAGCTGCCTTGTATAACTGCTTTCCCTTCAGGTATTTTTTGATTTATGACAGGAGCAGACTGAACGATTCCATCAAGAACTATAGCTAAATTCCTCTGAATATTTCTTCCCGTAACATCTTCAAATATTCTTGCGCCTTCTCTGTTAAACTCTATGCCAACAACAGGCTGACCGAATTGTCCCTCAAACTCAACTTTAGCATTTGTAAGCGATGCTCCAGTTAAAACTGCTTTGTCCAAAATATAATATCTTGAATCTTCCTTGCCTTCAAAAACCGAAGCGTCTTGCGGCATAGCAGCTTGTATATCTGGGTATGCAGAAGGATTTTCGCGATACTGATCAGGAGTAATGCCTGTATCTCTAATCAAATCAAGAACTCTGGTAGCCTCTTGGCTGTTATTTACTATCCTGAACTCAAGCAAAGCCGTCTTGCCTATCAAATCTTTAGCAGATTGGGGATCTTTAATTCCTGGAAGCTGGATTACTATCCATTTATCACCTTGTCTTGTTATAAGCGGTTCCGCAACTCCGAATTGATCTACTCTGTTTCGCATAATTTCAATAGCTCTATCAACCGCATCTTTTATTTTCATATTCGCATCTATCTGGGACGAATCTACTTCCAAAAGAAGATGAGTACCGCCCTTCAAGTCCAGCCCTAACTTTATAGCTTTACCCAAAATAGGATCTTTTTCTTTTTCAGCCTGCGCTTTTCTATCAGCAGACATTAAAGACCAATTTATGGACGGATATAAAGCCCAAACTGAAAAAGCGAACAATGCCACCGTAATCCATAACTTCCAGTTAATTTTGCTCATCAGAGTAATTTCCTTTCATTTATTATTAACTCAAATGTACAATTTAAGAAACTTGCAGCTCTTCTGCACATGAGCATTCTAGACATAAAGATCTCGAAATATTCCATGACTTTTGATATTTGGGTATCTATGGTAAGCTGAAGCGATATGATTTTTTTTCTTTAATTACTTTTTAAAAAGACCGTTCTACCGCAAAGTTCACCCTATCATGTATATCGTACTTTGATATATCGCGGTTTCTGACACGTGTTTTATGCACATCTGACTTGTCTGCAAGAATTAAAGCCGCCGCTATAGGATTTACTGGATCTCCCGACTCTTCTTCGTGGTTGCCTATTGCTGAAATTATCAAAGCTATCTCTTCGGGAGTCATTCCCATATCTTTCAGCAGCCTCATGGCAAGCAAAGCTGCAGACTGCCCGTGATCTTGTCTGTTTACAACATTGCCTATATCGTGAATATACCCCGCTATCCCAGCAAGCTCCTGAATTCTTTTCGGATAGTCAAGGTACAATAAAACATTTTCAGCTATGGACGCAACTAACCCGACATGCCTCACGCCGTGTTCGGTGTATCCAAGAGTTCCCAAGTAGTCATTAGCAGATCTGACAAAAACATTAACAATAGAGTTCTTTTTTATTTCTTCAAGAGTTATGTTTGAATATTTATTTTTCTCGTCCATTATTTGTCCGATTTTTTAAATTACACAACACAACTGTTTAAAATAAGTTATTTCTTTACAACTTCAGGAATTTTTGCCTGTTCTTCAGCTTCTTTTGTTATAACAGTTGCTATTGACTGCTTTGCTATTTGAACATTTACACCATCTGCAATCTTTATATCAAGAACATTGTCTCTTACAGCATTAACAGTAGCGTATATGCCGCCTGAAGTTATAACCTTGTCGCCTTTTTTCAAAACGTTTAGCGACTTTTGGTGTTCTTTAGCTTTCTTCTGCTGAGGTCTTATCAAAAACAAATAAAAGAATACAAAAATAAGTATAAGTGGCAAGAAACTTCCTAAAGCGCCTGCTCCTCCGCCTGCTGCCTGAGCGGAAGCAATTGAAGGTATAACCAAAAATACTACTAAAATTACCAGTAAATCAATAAACTTTTTCATTCTATCCTCGCCTTTTATTTTTTGAATAATATTTTTCAAAAAATTCCTTTTTTGCTTTAAGAAACATATCATTTTCCAATGATTTTCTTATTTTCGTCATCAAGTTTACCATAAAATGAATGTTATGTAAAGATAACAAAGTAAGGTATAAGGTCTCTTGCGCTCTGACCAGATGATTGAGGTATGCTTTTGTATATTTAGTGCAAGTCGGACACTTGCATTCAGGATCTAAAGGGCTAAAATCCTCTCTATACTCTGCATTTCGTATGTTTATTTTTCCCAGACTTGTAAAGACCTGCCCATTACGACCATTCCTTGTTGGGATAACACAGTCAAACATGTCAACACCTCTTTCAACGCCTTCCCACAAATCTTCAGGCATTCCAACGCCCATTAAGTATCTAGCTTTGTTTTCAGGTATTAAAGATAGCGTGTTTTCTAGCACGGTGTGCATATATGCTTTAGGCTCGCCTACGGAAAGACCCCCTATGGCATAACCTACAAAATCAATATTCAACATTTCCTGAGTACTTTTTGCTCTTAAATCATTATAAACTGAACCCTGTATAATGCCAAACAATGCTTGCGTTTCATGCGCATTGTCCTTATAAAATTCAGTCTTGCACCTTTTAGCCCACCTAAGACTCAATTCCATTGAATTTTTTGCATAGGCATAATCTGAAGGATAAGGAGCGCACTCGTCAAAACACATTATAATGTCAGCGCCTATATCTTTTTGAACCTGCATAGACTTCTCTGGAGAAAAAAAATGCTTAGAACCATCTATGTGCGAACTAAATTCAGCACCTTCCTCAGAAATCTTTCGTATATCGCTTAAACTAAATATTTGGAAACCACCAGAATCTGTAAGCATTGGACGATTCCAAGAGGTAAACTTTTGTATTCCACCAGCTTTTTTGATTATTTCAGTTCCTGGACGCAGATAAAGATGGTACGAATTACCTAAAATTATTTGAGCTCCTGAAAATTGCAACCATTCTGTAGGAACACCTTTTACGGTCCCTTGAGTTCCTACAGGCATAAAAATAGGGGTTTCAACAACTCCCCTTGTGGTGTAAACCTTACCTAACCTTCCCTTACATTCAGACGACTTCTTTATTAGCTGATAAGACCCGCATTTCATTACAAAAATTTATCCTCATTTATATATAATTCTAAATCGCATTTTAGAACATTAGCTGCCCTTTTACAATGAATCGTCCTAGACATAAAAATTTCAAAATAATCCATAACAGAACAAATTGAAGTATCTATGTCTATTTTAAGCTTTATGATTGATTTTTCTTTATTTACAGCAACTTCTACTTTGCGGCATGCCGCTATTACTAAAGAGTGCTTGTCAATCAAAAACATATCTTGGGTTCTTATTCTTTCGCGACGGACGTCTGTTTTATCGCCAAGAACTAAAGCCGCCGCTATAGAAGAAACTGGGTCCATATTTTTGTCTTCATGTCCGCCTATAGCTGTAGCCACAGCAAAAACTTCGTCGCCGTACAAAGTTTCATCAATAACATTTAAGAATATTACTGCACTGCTCTGATCATGAGAATGTATAGATACCATGTTGCCTATATCATGCATATATGTGGCAATTCTGGCAAGTTCTTGTTCTCTTGCACTGTACCCCAAGCTTTTTAAAACATTTTCAGCAGTCGTAGCAGAACGCAGAGCATGCCCTTGCCCATGCTCTTTATAACCCATAATGGCAAAAGCTTTATCCGTAAACTCAAGATAAGTCTGTATCTCAGGATTGTTTCTTATTTCCTCAAAAGTCAATATCTTGCTCATTAAAGAGGTATTATACAAAATTAGTTAAGACAGAAGCTATATCAACTTGCCTACTTTGTCGAACTTTTGTAATACAAATTTTTAAAGTAAAAAATGAGATATTTTATTGTATAATTTATTTATGAAAAACAAGCTCATACCTATTGATTTTCTTAAAGCCCCTATGGACAATTCAGATACCATTGAAGGACTTAAAATTTTCTGGAGAAAAATTTTACCTCTTATTTCTCAAAGAGAACAACATTTTGACGATGTATGGAAAAAAGGAAGTGAAGAAGAAATTTTTGCAGAGCTTGTATTTTGTCTTTTTACACCTCAAAACAAGGCTGTATCATGCTGGGCTGCAGTAAATGCCCTTGCCGATAAAAACATGATATTTGATTCAAACGAAGAGGATATAGCAAAGACGATAAGTGGCGTCCGCTTTAAGCACAATAAAGCAAAATACGTAGTAAAAGCTCGTAACTTTTTTACATTAAACGGAAAAATTAAGATAAAAGAAAAACTTGCTTCATTTAATGATATTTATGAGCTTAGAAAATGGCTTATTGCAAATGTGAAAGGCATAGCTTATAAAGAAGCGGGACATTTTTTAAGAAATATAGGCATAGGGAAAGACCTTGCCATATTGGATAGGCATATTTTAAGGAATCTTAAAGTTTATGGAGCAATAGAAGAGTTTCCTAAAAATCTTAATGTAAAAACTTATCTTGAAATAGAAAAAAAAATGCAAGATTTTGCTAAAGAAACAGACATTCCGATGTCTCATTTAGATATGCTGTTCTGGTGTAAAAACACAGGGGGAATTTTCAAATAATTTAATCATGTTGACAATTGTTGTCCTTAAAACTATAGTTTATTTCCAGTAGAAATAAACATACTAAGAGGGCAAGAAAAAAGCAAAGAATAAAAGAATACTTATTTTGGTATAATAGGTAAAAAGTTCATGAGGGTTTAAATTGGCTAACGCCTTTTGATTTTACAAGGCAACTTCTTAAATCAGTTGCTTAATGCTTCAAAAGTCTAACTATGTTATGAACGCTTACAAAGACTGTAGTAGTTCATAACATATTGGACAATATGTTGTTTAAAAGGGAAATCGTATAAACAAGCGGGATTTGATAATTCAAACCTCTGTGATAACGCTTGGTATTATACCAAACTAAATAATCTTGAATTCGTTCGTTTGCTTCTTGGCAATCAGCTATACAATCTTCATTTCTGTAAACAAATTGTTCTTTGAAAGTTCTGTTAAATCGCTCTATAAAAGCATTACTTTTTGGACTACACGGATAATTCCAAAAATGCGTTAGATTATTGGCTTTTAAATAATCATGGGCATATCCGTCAAATTCGCTGCCGTTATCGGTTTGTATTCGTTTTATTTCAAAAGGATAAAATTCTTTTAAACGTTCCAAGAAATCTTGAACATTTTGGCTTGTTAATCGGACTAAAAGCCAAGCGTCCGGATAAATCAATAGCATTCACTACATAACGCTTCTTGCCGTTTATAAACAAATGCACACTGTCGGCTTGAACCAAATCGCCTGGCTTTTCAGGATTATATTCCCCTCTACGCTCTTTGTCTGTTTTCTTTGTTTTTACTTGGCTAAGATTTCCTGTTTTGCCGTTTAATTTATATTTAACAGCATTATCAAACAAATCTTGATTTTTATGTGTGCGGATTATTCGCCCTATGCTCGATATTGAAACTGTTTTTATATTTTCATTCTTACAAAATTCGTCTAAATGCGGCTTTATTTCATCTTTATGTATTTTGCCATATTCATTACGGTATTGGAGCATGAAACCTTTAATTTCCTGTCGGATTTGGCTTTGTCGCTTACGTTTGGGTCAGCGTTTGCCACAAATAAGCCCTTCTATCCCAAATTCAGCGTATTTCTTTTGCCGATTTAGCAATGTGGAGCGTTTGATTTTAGGATATGCTTCTTGCGTTGTTTTAAACCCGTGTTTGTCGTAAAAAAGCAATATATGTTGCCGCTCTTTGGCTGTTTTGTCAAAATCAGCATCATATACTGCTTTTTCAAGGCTTTTTGCTACTATACTTTTTGGAAGTCGGTAGTATAAATTGTGGTATTGCATATTATGACCTCTGATGTTTTTGCTGCTTTGCCAAAGGCACGTTAACCTGCCTTTGGCAAGACAACTTAATTTTACATCAAAATGTCTAATATGTATTTGAACTTTTACACTGGCAATAGATGTCCTAAAAACAAACGTAAAAGCAAAATAGCGGAGGAAGTGAAAGAATTCATAAAAAGATTTCGTAATCGTCCATATTGCCATAAGGCAAGCCAATATGCAATAAAA
>JAITDI010000021.1 GCA_031282625.1 Candidatus Endomicrobiellum meruensis
TTGAAGAAAAGTCCTTTTATAATAGGTTGGACAATTTGGTAGACCAAGCTTTTGACGATCAATGTACAGGTGCAAATCCCGTGTATCCTTTAATGGAAGATTTAAAAAATATTTTGATAAAAGCTTATAATGGCGATATTTAATAATATGATTTAAAATAGTAGAGAACAAGGAATTTTACTCAATAAAAACTACTTTAAATGGGAGCTAAAAATACTTGGATCAGGGTCATATACATAGGATCCATGTTATCATGATGGTAAATCATGCTACAAAAACCATCATTATGAACCACAGAACCTTGACGAAGAAGTACACCTTTTTGACCAGCATAACTTAAATAAATGCCTTTTTGTGTACCATCTTTCTTTTCAAATACTACTCCTTTGTTTCCTGTACCATATCTAAATTGAATTAACTAACTCTTCAAAGCCTTCTCCTGTTTGGCTTGCACATAAATGAGATATTACCAAATCCAAAACTACACTTTTATCTTCTCCTTTTTCAAAAAATTCCTGTGATTCTTTGCTCCATTTTACTAATCTTTCTGTTGCCATAAAATCATCCTTTGTTATTTATTTACGCCACTAAATTGTGTATTTTATTTCAACTGCTATTATAGTACAATTATGTAATTTTGAGTAATATTAAGTGAATAGTTCAAAAAAAGTTAATATAAAAATATAAATATACTGTTCTTGAAAAATCAATTTAAATTTATATGCTATTATCTTGATAAAGATTATTGAAAGATAACTTTAACAAGTGATACAATTTAATTAAGATATGATTTTGTATATGCTGTGTTTGATCAAATAATAAAAAAGTTTCTGCAGATGAACAATAAAATCAAGAGATATATTTTACAAATGAAGTTCTTAAGAGAATTATAAAAGCTTTATAGTTGTTGTAGGGCAAACTCACAAGGGTTGTGGTCAGGTATATAGATTTTAGTTTTTAAAGGTTATTATAATGTTAAAAGTATTAGTTACAGGAGCAACTGGTTTTGTTGGTAGTCATATTGTAGAAGCTTTGCTTGAAGAAAAATATAAGGTTGTGTGCTTAGTTAGACAAACGTCAAATTTAAAATGGATAAAAGATTTGCCTTTAGAATATTTGCGTGGTAGTTTAGATGATGAAAAGTTTTTAACTACTTTGGTTAAAGGTTTTGATATTATTGTGCATTGTGCAGGAGTTGTAAGAGCCACAAGTAAAAAAGAGTACTTTAATGTTAACATTGAAAACACAAAGAAATTATGTGGCGCTATTTTGGAAAATAATCTGACTTTAAAAAAGTTTATATTTATTTCATCTCAAGCTGCGCAAGGAGCATCTAACCCAAACTCTCTAAGGCAAGTAACAGATAAAGAAAACCCAGTTTCTGATTATGGTAGAAGTAAACTTGCTGCAGAAATTGAAATAAAGTGTATGCTAAGTGATAAAGTGCCATATACAATTTTTAGGCCAGCTGCAGTTTATGGGCCTAGAGACAAAGATATATTTATATTTTTTAATTTAGTTAATAAACATTTGCGCCCTGTAACTGTTAAGAAAAGGCTTTTACAACTAGTTTACGTTAAAGACGTTGCAAGTGCTGTGGCAAAAGCCATAGAAAGTAGACAAGCAAACAATAATACGTATTACCTTGCAGATTCTACTCAATATACTTGGAGTGATATCGGTGTAGTTATATCTAATAGTGTAGGTGTTAAGACAATTCCAATTATTGTTCCTGACTTTGTTTTTTACCTTGTAGGTTTTGTGTCTAAATTTTTGTCATGTTTAACAAAAAAACCTTTGGTTTTAAATGAACAAAAAATAGATGAAATTCTTTGTGATAATTGGTGTTGCGATACAAAACCTATTGAAAACGACTTGAAAATGTCTTTTACTAGTCTTGAAGTTGCTTCTAAAATAACGTATAATTGGTACTTAGAAAAAGGTTTTTTTAATAAATTAATACGAAAGAGGTGATGTTTGAATGGGTTCTGATATTTTCGAAAAGTGTTTTAATTTTCAGACTGTAAATGAATTTAAAAAAATGGGATATTATCCATATTATCATAGAGTTGAGTCTGAACAAGGACCTGAAATTATAGTTGAGGGTAAAAAAAGAATAGTTGTTTGTTCTAATAATTATCTTGGGCTTGCTAACCACCCTAAAGTTATAGAAGCTTCTATTAAAGCAGCTCAACGTTATGGTACTTCTTGTACAGGGTCTAGACTTCTCAATGGAACAAATGATTTACATGAAAAAGTTGAAAGAAAATTTGCAAAATTTGTTGGGAAAGAAGATGCAGTTTTATTTACCACAGGTCATCACTCAAATTTGGGAGCATTATCGTGCTTAATTTCAAAAAGTGAAGTTATTATTACAGATAAATTAGATCACGCTTCTATTGTAGACGGTTGTCGTTTGTCTTTTGGCCAAATGGCAAGGTTTAGACATAATGATATGTCAGACTTAGAAAGACAACTCATAAAGCATCAAGGTAAAGGGACTTTAATAGTTGTTGATGGGATTTTCAGTATGGAGGGTGATATTACAAACTTTCCTGAAATTTCAAAACTTGCAAAAAAGTATAGAGCAAGAATTTTTGTGGATGAAGCTCACTCTTTAGGTGTAATTGGTGAAAATGGTAGAGGGACAGGTGAACATTTTAATATGGAAAATGAAGTGGACGTGTTAATGGCTACAGCCTCTAAGTCTATGGCTTCTATTGGGGGGTTTATAGCAAGTAAGGTAGAGGTTATAGATTATATAAAACACAATGCTAGGTCTATTATTTTTACGGCAAGTCTTCCGTCGGCTTGTGTAGGTGCAATTGACGCTTCTTTGGATTTAATACAGCAAGAACCAGAAAGAAGAACAAAACTTATGAATACAGCAAAAAAAATGCAAGAAGCTTTTAAATCTTTAGGGTTTAACACAAACAACTCAGAGTCTCCTATTATACCTTTAACCGTAGGTACAGATATAGTAGCATTTAAAATGTGGAGAATGCTTTTTGATGAAGGTGTTTTTGCATCTCCTGTTGTTACTCCTGCAGTGCCTGAAGGGCAAGCGATTATTAGGACAAGTTATATGGCAACTCATAGTGATGAGCATTTAAATTTTATTTTAGAAAAATTTAAAAAAGTTGGAAAAGCTTACGGTATCATAGAGTGACATCTTATCAAGAGTATTTATAATAGATGAAAGTAATTAATGTAGAGAACAAAAAGCAATTAAAACAGTTTATAAATTTCCCTTGGGAGATTTATAAAAATAATAACTTTTGGGTACCTCCTTTAAAAATTGATGTAAAAGAAATTTTAAGTGCAAAAAATCCTTTTTGGTTACACGCAAAAAAACAACTATTTTTAGCTTGTAACGATGAAGGGGAAATTCTAGGTAGGATTGCTGCCATTATTGATTACAATTATATATCTTTTCAAAATGACAAGTGTGGATTTTTTGGATTTTTTGAAAGTGTTAACGATATAGCTGTTGCTAAAGCTCTTTTTGACAGTGTAAAATGTTGGTTAAAAGAACACGGTATACATAAAGTTATGGGCCCTATGAACCCATCTACAAATGATGAATGTGGCTTTTTGATGGATGGTTTTAATATCTTGCCAAGTATTATGATGCCTTATACTCCGGGATATTATCTAGACCTTGCCAAAGAGTGCAGGCTTGAAAAAATCAAAGAACTTTACGCTTATGATATGGACGTTACAAATGATTCTAGGGTAGCTAGACTTGAAAAAGTTGTAAATATGGCAAAAAAAAAGATGCCTATGTTACAAATAACAACTTTAAAAAAGAGTTCTTTTAAAAAAGATTTAGCTTCAGCAATATCTATATATAATTGCGCTTGGGGGAAAAATTGGGGCTTTGTACCTTGGACTAATGAAGAGTTTTTAAGTATTGCATCAAAACTAAAAAATCTTATAGATCCTGAAATGATAATAATAGCTAAAATGTCAGATGTTGCTATAGGAATGCTTATATCTTTGCCAGATTATAACCAAGTTTTAAGTAAATTAGACGGTAAAATTTTGCCGTTTGGAACTTTTAAATTTTTGTATTATAGAAGAAAAATAGATAGTTTAAGACTTATGGTAATGGGTGTTCTAAAAGAGTATAGACATAAAGGCATAGAAGCTATTATGTATGAAAAAGGTCTTAAAAATGCTTTAAAATTGGGTTATAAACATTGTGAACTTTCTTGGGTGTTAGAAGACAATGTAATGACATGTCGTACTGCAGAAATGATGAACGGTAAGATTTATAAAAAGTATGCAATATACGCTAATTTTAAATCTTAATTAATTAAAGTTTTGTATTTGTTTGTGGGTTTATGCGTCTTTTCTATAATAACGACAAAAATATATAGTCGGAGGTATTGGGAAATGATTCTTAAATCGTTGAGAAAAAAAAGTAAGTTTAAAAAAGACAACTGCAAAAAAAGAAACAAAACCAAAAACAAATAAAACTATTTTGAAATTTGTAGATAAAAAAGAGTTAAGCTTAAAAAATGACTCTAATACTTATATTGTTATAGATTACCCAGTTGAGTCAGAAGCTATTAGTAGTTGTCATTATGCTGTTAGAGTTGGCGCTTCTGGCGATAGTTATGTAGAACTTTCATTTAATAATGGAGAATGGGTTCCTTGCAGGTTTAGTTCTGGCTATTGGTGGTTTGATTGGACTTGCTTTGCACCTGGAGAACATCTTATTTCTGCAAGACTTGTAAATCCAGCAGGCAATGTTATTTTACAAACACAAAATAGGAAATGTAAAGTATGGTAAAAGAAAAAGATTCTTTATATGAAATTTTAGGGAAACTTGTTTTAGTTTCTGTTGTTGGATGTTCTTGTTTTGTTATTGCAAGAGCATTTTGTAAGAGTGACGAAAAAAAAGAAGCAGCTCGTTTACAAGAAAGGTTGAGGCAATCTTATGAGGGGCTTTCCCCTGACGAATATTAATTACAGGAAAATATAATGTATTTAAAAAAAGTAGAAATGTGTGGGTATAAGTCTTTTGCTGATAAAACAGTTCTAGATTTTGAGTCTGGCATTTCTGGTATTATTGGACCAAATGGTTGCGGTAAGTCTAATATAGCTGACTCTATTCGTTGGTGTTTGGGAGAACAAAGAGCTAAATCTATGAGAAGCTCAACCATGCAAGAAGTTATATTTGGTGGTACGCAAACAAGAGCTACTACAGGCATGGCAGAAGTTTCCCTTACTTTTGACAATTCAGAGAATATTTTACCTATAAACTATTCTGAAGTTATAGTTACAAGAAGACTTTTTAGAAGTGGTGAAAGCGAATATTTTATCAATAAAACACAATGTAGACTTAAAGACATAAGGGACATGTTTTTAGATACTGGTCTAGGTTCTGACGGTTATTCTATAATAGAGCAGGGAAAAGTAGATTTTTTAACTACAGCAAAACCTGAAGATCGAAGAGAATTGTTTGAAGAAGCTGCAGGTGTTTCTAAATATAAAGTTAGAAAAGAAGAAACTTTAAGAAAACTTGAAAAGATAGACGTGGACATGTCGCGCCTTTCAGACGCTCTTGTTATACATAAACAACAAATAACAGCTTTAGATGTAGCTGCAAAAAAAGCTAAACAATATAAACAATATCAAGAAGAACTTGCTAAATATGAAGTTGCTTCTCTAGTTGCCCATATATCTTATGGCAATAAGGAAATAGAAAGATTAAAAGAGGAGCTAGACCCAAAAATAAAAGAGTTTGAAACCACAAATACTCTGATGTCTCAGTTAGAAGTTCAAATACAAGAAACACATATTAAATTGGATGAAAAAAATGAAGAGTATGTGAACTTAAATAGAGACGTTAGCGATATAAAAATGCAAATAGGTGTTTGTGATCAGATGGTGCAACATGCCACAAACAGAAAAGGCGAAATAGACTCCGAGCAGGAAAGACTAAAACAGGAACTTGCTCTAAATAAAGAAAAAATTTCTCAAATGCAAGATCAGTTAAAAAATTTAAACACAAACGACACTCATTTACTTTCTGAAACAGAAAAATTAGAACAAGAGTACAAACAGAAACAAGAGCAATATAACTCTATTAAGCTTCAATTGTCGGAATTTGAAAAGAAAGAAAATGAAATTCAGAGTCGTCTTTTAAGTTTAGAATCTGAAAAAGAAACTCAACTAGATTTAAAAGCGGACCTTTCAGAATCTAAAATACATTTAGATGCAGATATTGCTTCTTTAGAAAGGATTATATCAAGGCTTGAAAGTGAAATAGAACCTACAAATAAAGAAATTGCTTTGTTAGAGGCAGAACTTGTTACCTCCAGAAAATCTCTAGAATCTTTTGAGAAGAAAAAAGAGGAGATTAATAGAACTGTACTGGAAAATGAAGAAAAAGTTAAAGTGTTGGAAAATCTTTTACTTGAACATAAAGAGACATTAGCTTCAAACCAATCTAGAGTAGCAACATTAAAAGAGTTTGATCAGCAAGATCCTGTAAGGGCCTCAATTAGAGCGGTACTTAAGTTAGGTACAGTAGCAAGAGGACCAATAAGTAGTTTAATTGATTTTGATGCTGATAAGGCAGACCTTGTAGCTTCTGCACTTGGTGAAAAGTTAAACTACCTTGTTTGTGACTCTTCACAGAAAGCTGAAGAAGCTATCACTTTCTTAGAAGAGAATGGGTTAAGCAGACTATCTTTTATAGTTGCAGACAAGATTACAGACTCTTATCGAAGTAGTGCTATTGGACTTCCGTTTGGATATACAGAACTTATAAAATATTTAAAATATGATTTACAAGATGAAAAAATTATTCGTTTTGTTTGTTCTGATAGTTTAATTTGTGCAAATAAAGTTTATGGAAATGTAGTTGTGCAAGGAGGGGGAAAAATATCTTTTGAAAAGCCTGTTTTGATTGAAGAGCAAATAAAAACTCTTAAAACAAAGTCACAACAGTTGTCTAGTGATATTTTAAATATTCAATCGGAAATAGAACAATTAAATGAGTATCAAATAAACTCGAAGCTAGAAAAAGAAAGGATTGGTTTTGAGGCTATAAAAACAAAAACCCAAATTGAAGGGAAACAATCTCAAATTGAAGAAAAGAGGACTGACATAAAAAGTGTTTCTGAAGAAATATCCAAACATAAAGAAGAGATTGAAACTAAAACTTTAGAACTTTCTTCCTTTAACGATAAAATATCTGCGTTTGAAACAAAACTTTCAGACTTGACTAATGAAGAAAATAGATTGTACGAAGACCTAAAAATTATTGAAGATAATATGTTTTCTGTAAGAAAAGAGGAAGATTTGGTTGCACCTTTGATGATGCAAGCAAGAAGTGATTGGGATAAGAAAGCTTCTGAACTTGAAAACAAACAAAAAGGTCAACAGTACCTTCAAGACAATATAGCCAATATAGAGTACCAGATAACTAATTGTGAAAGTAAGATTATAGCAAACAACAATAAACTTGCAGAGCTTGTTACTTCTGCTCAAGAAGAAACAGCTAAAATACAAGTGTTGTATGAAGATCAAGCAAATAAAGAAGCTCAAATACAAGTTTCTTTGGCAGACAAACAAACTTTACAAGAAACGTTAGATGCAGATAGCGACAAAATGCATGACTTACGTTCTAAGGTTGAAGAATTGAACAATGTTGTAAGTTCTATGCAAATAGATTTAAAAAATTTTGAATATCAAAAAAATGATTTAGAGCAAAAACTTTTGCAGGTTTATAATAAAAACTATGATGAAATAAAAAATGATTTTAACGATGTTGAAGTAAATAATGAGGAAATTAACCGCATAAAAAAAAAGATAGAAACACTAGGTCCTGTAAATCTTGCAGCTCAAGAAGAATATGACGCTTTAGAACAAAGATATAATTTCCTTTTAACTCAACAGCAAGACTTACTAAAAGCTAAAGAAGATTTACATGAAGTTATAAAAAAAATTAACCAGTCTACTGTAGTAAATTTTAAAAAAACTTTTGATGTTGTTAGAGAAAATTTTAAGGATCTTTACAAAAAACTTTTTGGTGGTGGAGAAGCAGACTTAATGCTTACGGATGAAGATAACTTATTAGAAAGTGGTATAGATATTTACGCTCAACCTGCAGGAAAAAAACTTCAAAATATTTCTTTATGTTCGGGAGGGGAAAAAGCACTTACTGCTGTTGCACTACTTTTTGCATTTTTTATGGCTAAACCGTCTCCTTTTTGTATTTTGGATGAAGTAGACGCTCCTTTAGATGATGTAAATGTCGGTAAATATAATGCAATGATAAGAGAATTTGCTTCTAAAACTCAGTTTTTAGTTATAACTCACAATAAACGTACTATGGAAATGGCTGACATTTTGTATGGTGTAACAATGGAAGAATACGGTGTTTCAAAAATAATTTCTGTTAGGATGAACCACCAAGAAAACAAAAGCACAGAGATCGCTTAAGAAGTGTACAATACGAAAATATTTAAAGAGTTTGTTTAAACTACAGTTTAAGGGATATAATAATGAAACAATTGCCAATAGGGACCAGACATTTGAGAAGTTAAGAACCGATAATTATGTATATGTAGACAAGACAGAGCATATATATAATTTGATAAGTAAGGGGAGGGTATACTTTCAAGAAGGTTTGGTAAATCGTTGTTGATAAGCACGTTAAAGAACTTAGTATGAAGGAAAGAAAGAGTTATTTGAAGGGTTGTACATATATGACAAATGGGAGTGGAATAAGAAATATCCTTAATACATTTAGATCTTACAGAGATAGAATATGAAACAAGAGAACAGTTAGAAATATCGCTTGAGAAGTTTTTAGATGAGACAGCTACAAGAGAGAGTATTACACTTGGGGAAACAGCAATAAGACTGATAAATGTTAGTTAAGTTTGCAGAGCTAATAAAGAAGATGCACACGAAAGCAGGAGAGAGAGTAGTGATATTGGTAGATGAGTATGATAAGTCAAAGATAGAGAGTTTAAACAAAGCAAAAGAAGTGGATCAAGAAATAAAAGAAAGACTGCATAATTTTTATCAAGTGATAAAAGGGAATGATGAACATATAAAGTTTATGTTTATGACAGGGGTACCAAGATTATCAGGATTATCAATATTTTCAGGGTTGAACAATCTAAACGATATAACGATGAATAGTAAGTATGCAGGTATATGTGGGTACACACAAGAAGAGCTAGAAAGTAACTTTAAAGAGCACATAGGAAGTAGAGCAGAATATATGGGAATAAGTAAAGAAGAGTTGTTGAGAAAGATAAAGTACGTTAAAGAAAAAGGTAGTAAGATAGAAAGAAAGGTAAAAGAAGCGATGGATCAAATAAAAGAGAGAAAATACTATGAGAAGTACATAAACAGAAAAGAAGAAGTAGCATTATTAGGGATAGTGTTTGGAGAGGGAAAAGAGATAAGATGTAAGTTTGAATCATTAACTGCTTAATTTGCTTAGTCAATAGGAATATTTATATGTTTGAAGAAAGAACAAACCTGCAAAACAGTTTGGAATATATAGGTTTAAAAATATTAATATTTATAGTCTTTTTGTTGAGGCGTAAAGTTGCACTTTTTTTTGGCAAAATTCTTGCTTTTGTAGTTTTTTATTTTATACCTTTTAGAAAAGGGTTAGTGTTAACAAACATTTCATTATCTTTTCCTGAAAAATCTAAAAAAGAAGTTAATAAAATAGCAAAAAGCACTTATAAGACTTTTGTTAAAGTTTTTATAGACATGTTTTTTATAT
>JAITDI010000014.1 GCA_031282625.1 Candidatus Endomicrobiellum meruensis
CACCTTCGTTATCCCGGCTGTCAATGTCGTTTTGCCGTGATCCACGTGCCCTATTGTCCCTATGTTTACATGTGGCTTGCTTCTGTCAAATTTCTCTTTTCCCATTTTTTTATCTTCCCTTTATGCTTTAGTTGTTTTTTCTAATATTTTATCAGCAATTTGTCTAGGAACTTCTTCATAGTGAGAAGGTTCCATGCTGTAGTTTCCTCTTCCTTGAGTAAGAGAACGAAGCGAGGTAGAATAACCGAACATTTCTGCAAGAGGAACATTTGCTTTTATATGCTGAACTTTATTTTTTGATTCCATGCTGGCAATCTTTCCGCGTCTTGAATTTAAATCTCCGATAACATCGCCCATATATTCTTCAGGAACAATCACTTCTGTTCTCATTATAGGTTCCAAGATAACAGGATTTGCCTTTTTGCAAGCATCTTTGAAAGCCATAGATCCGGCAATCTTAAATGCCATTTCCGAAGAATCAACTTCATGGAAAGATCCATCTATAACCGTAACTTTAACATCTACAACAGGATAACCCGCTAAGGTTCCAGCAGTCATTGCTTCTTTTATCCCTTTGTCAATTGCTGGAATATATTCTCTGGGAATTACACCACCCACAATTTTGTTTACAAATTCATAACCTTTACCAGGACCTTGAGGCTTAACACTAAGTATAACATGTCCATACTGACCTCGTCCGCCGGTCTGTCTGATATATTTTGATTCTGCTTCCGTCATCTTCTTAATTGTTTCTCTGTAAGCAACTTGAGGACGCCCTACGTTTGCTTGAACATTAAATTCTCTTTTCATTCTATCTACGAGAATTTCAAGATGAAGCTCGCCCATACCTGCGATAATCGTCTGGTTAGTTTCTTCGTTTGTTCTTACTCTAAACGTCGGATCTTCTTCAGCAAGTCTGCTCAAAGCAATGCCAAGTTTTTCTTCATCAGCTTTTGATTTAGGCTCAATAGCAACGTCTATAACAGGCTCTGGAAAGTCCATAGACTCAAGCAATATAGGATGTTCTTCTGCACAAAGAGTATCCCCAGTGCTTGTATTTTTTAAACCTACTGCAGCAGCAATATCTCCCGCATTAACAGATTTTACTTCTTCTCTGTTGTTAGAATGCATACGCACTATGCGAGAAATTCTTTCCTTTGTATTTTTGCCAGGATTGTAAACGTAAGAACCGCTTTTTAGCGTACCAGAATAGACTCTGAAATATGTAAGTTTTCCAATATATGGATCTGCCTGAATTTTAAATGCCAAAGCACTAAAAGGTACCTTATCATCAACCTCCCTGCTGTCTGTTTCGCCTGTTTCGGGGTTCGTCCCTTTAAAAGCCTTCCTGTCAAGTGGAGAAGGAAGATAATCGCATACAGCATCTAACATAGGCTGTACACCTTTGTTTTTAAATGCTGTTCCACAAAGAACAGGTATCAATTTTATTTCAAGTGTCGCTTTTCTAATAGCTTGTTTTAGCTGGACTACAGTAGAATCTTTGCCTTCCATAAAGTTGTTCATTACTTCGTCGCTATAATCGGCGAGAAGCTCTATCATTTCGCTTCTCATATGATGGGACTTTTCTTCTAACTCTTTAGGAATATCTACTATTTCAAACTTTGCGCCAAGCTCTTCACCTGACCATATATAAGCCTTCATAGTTACTAAGTCTATTATGCCTTGGAAATTTGATTCTGCTCCAATAGGAAGCTGAATAGGAAGAGGTACTGCACCGAGCTTTTCTCTTATGTCATTTACAACCATAAAAAAGTCTGCTCCGATTTTATCCATTTTGTTTGAGAAAACAATTCTTGGAACTCCATACTTATCAGCCTGTCTCCAAACAGTTTCAGACTGAGGCTCTACGCCATTGCCCGAGTCAAAAACTACAACAGCTCCGTCTAACACTCTCAAGGATCTTTCTACTTCTGCGGTAAAGTCAACGTGTCCGGGCGTATCTATAATGTTAAACTGCATGTCTTGCCATTTGCAATACGTAGCGGCAGAAGTAATTGTGATACCCCTTTCTTTTTCCTGCTCCATCCAGTCCATAGTTGCAGCACCTTCATGCACTTCGCCAATTTTATGAGTTCTTCCGGTATAGTACAGAATTCTTTCTGTAGTTGTAGTCTTGCCAGCATCAATGTGAGCCGCAATTCCAAAATTTCTAATCTTATTTAACGGATATTCTCTAGCCATTTTCTTCCCTTTTCTTTTATTAAAAGGTCACACTTCTTTTGATAACTAATTACTTTGCGACTCTTGAGGTTTTGCTAATCCATTTATTTGTAGCTTATAACTCGTTGCTCATTTTCACTTCTTTTTTCATATTCCTTTTATCCTACCCATTCCGATATACAAGAGAAGCAACCTTGTGATAACAGTCAAAAAATATCTTACTCCTTTCTTCTTCCCATTCATTTTCATCTATGTGTCCTCTTTCGTATATGATGCCTTGCGCCCACCCTCGAGCTATATCAACTATTTTTTGATGCTCCTCTGCGTCGGCTTCAAATTTGGGATCGTAAGGCTGACTATTTCCTATGCCAACGCTCATTAATTATCGTTGCCAAAACTATTAAAAGCTTTTTCATAATAAATACTCCTCATCGTCGTTTATCAGAAGGCTTCCTTCTCTAGACATCATTAAGACAACACTGCTAATTTATTCTTCATTTTAAATAAATTATTGCCGCTCTTAATCTAACGTTCCATACGAACACCTTCTTGATACTGCTTCAAATCCTCGCAAGGTCTTCTTTCATACCTTCCATTTATAAAGTTAGGATCATCTCTATAAGAATATGGATCGCCAATTAAAGCACACCCTGAGTATAAAACTAATAAAACCAATAACAATAACAAAATTACTCTATTTAGCATAATCTCAGGCTACAGCAATGCTACAACTATGTACAAATGACAAAAAAAATTAAACTTAACTAAGCGTCTACTTTTAAGAATGAAGTATTTTGAGGTTTAGATGATACTTGCTTTAACGAAACTATCCTAAAATACTAAAAACAAATTCACAATTAGCATCACAAACACATAGAGCGAAGCATTTTAAATTTAGGCGACGCCTGCTACAATGAAATATACTAAAATGTCTAAATTCACAATCAATTTTGCTTAACAACTACAACTTCACGCAGAAAGAACACAGTATTTTGAACTTTTTGCTAAGCAAAACCGAGCGAAGTTTGCTTTTGATGGCAAATGAGCGAGATCTTTGCGACGCAAAAATTCAAAAGACAAGTTCTACCTCACCATCTATAGTGGGCAAAGGCTTTATTCGCCTCAGCCATCTTATGCGTATCTTCTCTCTTTTTCATAGCAGCCCCTTCTTTTTTACTGCCATCAATTATTTCTTGCGCGAGCCTTTCACACATAGGTTTACCGGTTTTGCTTCTAGAAATTTCTATGAGCCAATTAATAGCAAGAGTCATGGAACGAGTTAAAGGAACTTCCATGGGAACCTGATATGTTGCTCCACCAACTCTACGAGGTCTTACTTCAAGAAGAGGTCTTATATTTTCCAAAGCTCTATTAAAAACTGCAACCGGATCTTCTCCTGTTCTTTCTTTTATTATGTCAAAAGAATCATATACTATTGATTCTGCCACACTTTTTTTGCCTTCAAAATTTAATTTGTTTATAAACCTTGTTATAACTACTGAACCATATTTTGAATCCGGCAACGACATTCCTCTTTTTTCTTTTGGTTTTAACGCTTTACGTGGCATCTACTAATACCTCTTAAATTTATGTCTGTTTATTATTTAATTACTTAGCCGCAGCTTTTCCTTTCTTTGCTCCATATTTGCTTCTGCTCTGTTTACGACCATCAACTCCAGTTGTGTCCAAAGTTCCTCTCACAATATGGTAACGCACACCCGGTAAGTCTTTTACGCGTCCGCCACGGATAAGAACCAAAGAGTGTTCCTGAAGATTGTGTCCCACGCCAGGAATATATGAAGAAACTTCATACCCTGAAGTAAGTCTTACTCGTGCAACTTTTCTTAAAGCTGAATTAGGTTTCTTAGGAGTTGCTGTGTAAACTCTTGTACAAACGCCTCTTCTTTGTGGGCAATTCTTGAGAGCCGGTGATTTTGTTTTTCTTATTACCTCTTTTCTTCCATCTACAATCAACTGATTAATCGTTGGCATTGTTTTCCTCAAATAATTTATTTATCGTTTTCTGTTTTTGAAACTAAACCTGTTCCCGCTGGTATAAGATGTCCTATTGAAACATTTTCTTTCAACCCTATCAAATGATCAACCTGACCTGAAACAGCAGCTTCAGTCAAGATTCTTGTTGTCTCTTGGAAAGATGCAGCCGAAATAAATGAATCCGAAGACAATGAAGCCTTAGTTATACCCAAAAGAATAGAGTGTGCAACGGGAGCCTTTCCATTATTGGCTCTTATGGCTTTCCTATCAGCTTCATATCTATGTTTAGAAATAATTTCGCCATTTAAATACCGACTGTCCCCTGAATCCATTATTCTTACACTAGATAACATCTGTCTTACTATAATTTCAATATGTTTATCGTTTATGGTTACACCCTGAAGTCTGTAAACCTGCTGAATCTCGTTAACTAGGTATTCTTGAACTTCTTTAGGACCTTTAACTTTAAGAATATCATGAGGGTTCAATGCTCCATCAGAAATAATTTCGCCTTCTTTAACTCTATCTCCTTCGTAAACAACCAAGTGGCGTCCTGAAGGAATAAGATAATTTTTCTTTATTTTAGTTTCAGTGTTTTCAACTTCAACCTTTAGACTGCCTTTTGCGGTAGCTCCGCCCAAATGCACAATACCGTCAATTTCAGAAATAATAGCTGAGTTTTTAGGCTTTCTTCCTTCAAAGAGCTCTGCGACTCTAGGTAAACCTCCAGTGATATCTTTTGACTTTGAAACTTCTTGAGGAATCTTAGCCAAAATATCGCCAGCTTTTACCCTGTCGCCGTCTCTTGCAATAATAGTCGTATCTACAGGAAGAGGATATTCCGCGACCGGTTTATTGTCTTTTTTAATAACAATTCTTGGAGTTTTTCTTTCAGAAGGATGTTCAATGATAACTCTTTCAATTTGACCTGTTATTTTTGATTTTTCTTTCTGTAAAGTTATTCCGTCTTTTATATCTATAAACTGTATCGTTCCTTCATTTTCTGAGATAATCGGCTTAGAATGAGGGTCCCATTTTGCTATCAAGACGTTCTTTTTTATACCTGTAGCAGAATCAATCTTAACTTCTACTTTTTTACCATCTTGAACTTCAATAACAGCTCCATAAGGAATCTTATAAACTTGTCTCTTATGGACAGGCTCTTCTGTATAAATAAGCTCCGCATTTCTGCTTACGACTACAGTCTCGCCATCTCTGTTTTGAATGGTCTTTAAGTTGTAATAGTCTGCAGTACCACTGTTTTCAGCATAAATTTCTGAACGAGAAACAACACGGCTTGCAGCTCCACCGATGTGGAACGTTCTAAGCGTAAGCTGAGTTCCCGGCTCGCCAATTGACTGAGCAGCAATAATACCAACAGCTTCACCAACCTCAACAGGATTGCCCGTTGCGGGGTTCATTCCATAGCATTTTGCACAAACACCATGTTCAGATTCGCAAGTTAAAACGCTTCTGATACCAATTTTATCAATACCCGCTTCAACAAGTTTCTTAGCTTTTTCAGCAGTTAGCATCTCGCCTCTCTTAACAATAACTTCGTCGTGGACAATATCTACAACATTGTCAAGAGCTATTCTTCCAATAACACGTTCGTCTATTTTTTCAACGATTTCGTCACCACTGCGCAATGTTCCAATAAACACTCCGTTTACAGTTCTGCAATCTTCTTCCCTTACTACTACATCGTGAGCAACGTCCACAAGCCTTCTTGTAAGGTAACCAGCTTCTGCAGTTTTCAATGCTGTATCAGCCAAACCTTTACGTCCTCCGTGAGTTGAAATAAAATATTCCAAAACCGTAAGACCTTCTCTAAAGTTTGAAATAATAGGTGTTTCTATAATTTCACCTATACCTCCGGTAAGCTTCTTTTGAGGTTTTGCCATAAGTCCGCGCATACCTGCTAGCTGTCTTACCTGCTGTCTTGAACCTCTAGCTCCAGAGTCTGCCATCATAAATATTGAGTTGAAACGGTTACCGTTCGGCTGATAAGCTTCTGTTTCTTCTTTTTTCATCTCATCAAACATGATGTCTGAAACTTCGTCAGTAACTTTTGTCCATATATCTATGATTCTGTTGTAACGCTCAGATTCTGTTATCAAACCAAGTTTTGCTTGTTTTTCAATTTCTTTAACTTTTACTTTTGCTTCCTTAATTATCTTATCTTTCTTTAGAGGAATTTTCATTTCTTCTATAGAAATAGAAACGCCAGCGAGAGTTGCATATTTGAAACCTATCTTCTTAATTTCGTCAAGAAGAAGAGCAGTTTTAAATTGCCCAAGTTTTTTATAACATCTATCAACAAGAGATCCAAGTTCTTTCTTAGTCATGCTTTTGTTTTGATAACCCAAAGAGTAAGAACCGTCGTCATTTTTTGGAAGTTGTTCGTTAAATATAACTCTTCCAACGGTGGTATAATTTATTACTTCCTTACCGTCTTCAGATTTATAATTCTTCCATTTTGAAACATTACTCTGCTCGTCATCTTTTAATTTTTTATCTCTTATGTTTGTAATTCCCATTACTTTAACCTTAGCTTGCAAGTCTATTTTTTTGCTCTGATAAGCACTGATAATTTCTTCAACAGATGAGAAAATTTTTCCTTCGCCGGGAACTCCTATTTTTTCTTTCGTAAGATAACAGCTACCCAGAACCATATCTTGAGAAGGAACCGCTACAGGTTTTCCTGAAGCGGGAGACAATATATTTCGCGTAGCCATCATTAAAACTTTAGCTTCAAGTTGCGACTCAAGAGAAATAGGTAAATGTACAGCCATCTGATCTCCATCAAAATCTGCGTTAAAAGCCGCACAGGTAAGAGGATGTAGCTGTATTGATTTACCTTCAACCAAAACAGGCTCAAAAGCCTGAATTCCAAGCCTATGAAGCGTAGGAGCTCTGTTCAAAAGAACAGGATGGTTTTTTGTAACTTTTTCAAGAATATTCCAAATCTTTGCATCGCCTCTTTCAAGCATTCTTCTTGCAGATTTAAGCGTTGCGTTTTCTTGTGATATAAGTTCTTTTATAATAAACGGCTTAAAAAGTTCCAAAGCCATCTCTTTTGGAAGCCCACATTGATTAAGTTTCAAGTTAGGACCAACGACAATAACACTTCTTCCAGAATAGTCAACTCTTTTTCCAAGCAAGTTCTGTCTGAAACGCCCTTGCTTTCCTTTAAGAGTGTCAGATAAAGATTTAAGCGCCCTATTGCCCGCTCCTGTCAATGGTCTTGTTCTTGAGTCGTTGTCTATCAAAACATCAACAGCTTCTTGTAAAAGCCTCTTTTCGTTATTTATCATAACAGTAGGAGATTTCAACTGTTCAATATGGCGAAGTCTATTATTTCTGTTTATAATTCTTCTATACAAGTCATTCAAATCAGATGTTGCAAATCGTCCGCCGTCCAAAGCAACTAAAGGTCTTAAATCTGGAGGTATTACAGGAAGAGTAGTAAGAATCATCCATTCAGGTCTTGTCTCAGAATTTAAAAATCCTTCAACAACTCTAAGTTTTCTAATAAGTCTTGCTCTTTCCGCATCTGATTTTGTCTTTTTAATCTCAGCGTATATTTCTTTTACCTCTTCCTTCAGATTTATTTCTGAAAGAAGCTTTCTTATTGCAGAAGCTCCTATATCAACTTTTAAGTTGTCACCAAAACCTTCACGAAAATTCTTTATATCACTTTCTTCAAGCAATACTACGCAATCAGGCTTTGAAAAGTGCTTCATAAAAGGAATTTCATTTTTAGAAATTTCAATTCTAAGATTTCCTTCGTATTTTTTAAGAGCGCCAGGATCTTTTCTCAAAGCGATGAAAACCTTATCTTTTTCTATGTCAAAAAATTCTAATCTAATTTTTTTGTCATGTTCACTTATGGAAATAGTAGCGCCCTTCTCAAATTTCTCAGAGAGAAGCTTCTTTACTTCGCTGCGGCTTGAAGAATCTAAATCACCATAGAAATAGACTGCGTGAGGCTTAAAATATACTTTGTAATACGTATCGCCTTTTTCAATATTGGCAAGAATTTTTTTTGCCGCTTCATCAGAAGACATTCCTGCCAAATCAGCCTGAGACTTTACCAATAATTTAAGCTGTTTTACAGCCTTTACAGGATTGGAATCAAGAGAAACTTCTTCTGCAACTATACCGTCACAAATACCTTTGAATTCTTCCCTAACTACAGGGCTATTGAATCCATATTTGAACAAGTCAAACTCTTCTCCTTTTAAGAGCATGCCTTTTTCAACAGTAGAAGAAATGCCTGCTCGATCTTTTAAATTGTCCGTTACAACATACTTTGTATAATAAACAACCTTTTCAAGATCGGAAATTTTCATATTCAAAAGAATTCCAATTCTTGACGGAGGCTTTCTTAAAAACCACAAATGAGCTACAGGAACGGCAAGATCTATATGTCCAAATCTTTCTCTTCTTACTTTAGATTCAGCTACTTCCACACCACATCTATCGCAAACTGTGCCTTTGTGCTTTATATACTTATATTTTCCGCAATGACATTCCCAATCCTTTGTAGGACCAAAAATTCTATCGCAGAACAATCCGTCTCTCTCAGGCTTAAACGTCCTGTAATTTATTGTTTCCGGCTTTTTTACTTCGCCGAAAGACCAAGCCTTTATTTGTTCGGGGCTTGCAACAGTCACTTTTACAGCGTCAAAATTTGCAAAATTAAGACTATCTGATTTTTTCTTTTGGTTTTGAAAGTTTGTTTTAGCCATTATTTTTATTAGCACCTTTCGTTTTTTCTAGGGTACCTTGCTCGTCATTTAGAAGTTCAACGTTTAAGCTCAAAGCCTTAAGCTCGTTTACCAAAACCTTGAACGATTCAGGAACGCCGGGCTTAGATATCGACTCGCCTCTGACGATAGAGTCGTACATCTTTACTCTTCCGTCAACATCGTCTGATTTTACCGTCAAGAATTCTTGTAGTATATGAGCCGCTCCGTAACCTTCAATAGCCCACACTTCCATTTCTCCAAATCTCTGTCCTCCAAACTGAGCTTTACCGCCCAACGGCTGACGGGTGATAAGAGAATATGGACCAGTTGATCTTGTATGCATCTTGTCTTCTACAAGATGGTTAAGTTTCATAACATACATAACGCCGACTGTGATTTTTTCCATAAACGGCTCGCCCGTTCTTCCATCGTACAACGTAACTCTGCAATCGTCTGTAGGTAAACTTTCATTCGCAAATTTGTTTAGAGAAGGTTCCAATTCTCTACCTTTAAGTCCACGCGCAATTAACGATTTCTTCTTTTCATCTAATATTTTAGTTTTTGCTTTTTCAACGTATTCTTTTATCTGTTCTTCAGAGGCACTGTCAAACACAGGCGTTACCATCTGAAGACCCAATTCTTTCGCAGACCAGCCCAACATAATTTCAAGAAGCTGTCCAACATTCATACGAGAAGGAATTGCCAACGGTGACAACACACAGTCAACAGGAGTTCCGTCAGGCAGTCTTGGCATGTCTTCTACAGGGAGAATTCTTGCAACAATACCTTTATTGCCATGTCTTCCCGCTAGTTTGTCTCCAACTTGGACTTTAAGTTTTACTGCAATATAAACTTTTACAGTCTTGTTTACTGAAACAGGCAAATCATCGCCTTTCTTGAATCTTTCTTTGTCGGATTCATAATTGTTTTTTAATATGTCTTCTTTTGAAGCGTATAGCAATTCTATTTTAGATACATCAGATTTTTTGGCATTTACTAATTGCTCTTTCTTATCCTTACGAAGTTTAGCTTTTGCAGCTTCATAAACTTCGCGCATTCCTTCTAACTTTTTACTCTTTTCTTTTTCTGTAAGTTTTTCAAGCCTTATGAAAGTTCTTACCGCTATAACTTTACCAGATATTCCCGGCGGAACTCTAAGTGACGCGTCCTGCACGTCCTCAGCTTTCTTACCGAATAATACTCTAAGAAGCCTTTCTTCAGGAGTCGTCTGCTGCTCTCCTTTAGGAGCAGTCTTACCTACAAGAATATCACCTCTTTGGACATAAGATCCGACTTTAATTACACCGTCTTCATCAAGGTTTAATAGGTCTTCAGAGCCTACGTTTGGAATATCTTTTGTTATTTCTTCAGGACGTCCTTTTGTTTCTCTTGCTTCAATCTGGAATTCTCTAATATGAACTGAAGTAAATTTATCATCCTGTATTAACTTTTCAGACAACAGCATAGCATCTTCAAAATTGTATCCATCCCAAGGCATGTAAGCAACTAAAAGATTTTGCCCCAAAGCAAGCTGTCCTTCTCTTGTAGCGGGACCGTCAGCTATTATCTGACCTTTTTTAACTGTATCACCTAAGACAACCAAAGGAATTTGGTTAATACATGTATCCTGGTTGGAGCGAGCGTATTTTCTTAAATTATAAACTTCTATTTCGCCACTCTTTGCATAAACCATTATTTCATTAGAAGAAACAGAAACTACTTCTCCGTCTGACTTAGCAACTACGACTACACCTGAATCTCTTGCGACTTTCTCTTCAATGCCGGTTGAAACTAACGGAGGCTCTGCTACTAATAAAGGCACTCCTTGACGTTGCATGTTACAGCCCATCAAAGAGCGGTTTGCATCGTCGTGTTCTAAAAATGGAACCAAAGCTGCAGATACAGATATGACCTGCATAGGAGAAACATCCATATAATCAACTTTTGCGGAAGGCTGGAACAAGAAATCATCCCATTTGCGCCCTTGGACTGAATCTACTGTGATATTTCCCTTGCTATCCAATGGAGTATTTGCCTGCGCCACAAAAAATTCATCTTCTTGGTCTGCAGTCAAATATTCAATTTTATCCGTAGCTTTGCCGTTTTCAACTTTTCTGTACGGAGTTTCTATCAACCCGTAATGATTTACTCTTGCAAAGGTTGCTAAAGATGTTATCAAACCGATATTTGGACCTTCTGGCGTTTCAATAGGACAAATTCTTCCATAATGTGTATGATGAACATCTCTAACTTCAAAGCCTGCTCTTTTTCTGTTCAATCCTCCAGGACCCAAAGCAGACAATCTTCTCTTATTGGTAAGTTCAGCCAAAGGGTTGATTTGATCCATAAACTGAGAAAGCTGTGAAGTTCCAAAGAATTTTTTTACCTGAGCTACAAATTGCGTTATATTTGTAAGAGACCTCGGAGTAACATTAGCTTTATCTTGGTTGTTCATATGCTCTTTTACAATTCTTGCCATTTGAACAAGTCCAATTTTAATCTGATTTTCTAATAACTCTCCAACAGATCTTACACGTCTATTCCCCAAGTGATCTATATCATCCAAACCTATCTTTACAGTTTTGTCACCTTTCGAAAATTCAGTGTCGCCATTGTACAACATTAAGAAATATTTAAGCGTAACAACAATATCTTCTCTTGTAAGAGTTCTCTTGTTTTCAGAAGGGATTGCAAACTTAAAATTCTTCTCGTAGAATTTAAATACGGGGAACAACTTTTTTAAAATTTTGTATCTTCCGACACTAGTTAAATCATACCGTCTAACAGATTTAAAAAGAAGTTCTTCCAAAAATTCTTGCGCTTTTTCCTGCATAATAAATTCTTGGGTTTTCAAAATTTTATATATATAGTTGATTGCTTCTTTCTGTGTCTTTATTATATCTTTTTTCAAAGTTAAAAAAATTGAAATGTCTTTTAGAACATGAACTGTCGCGAAACCTTTTGCTTGAAGTTTTTTTATTAATTCTTCTTTTAACTCTTTTCCAGAATCTGCAATAACTTCACCTGTCGCCTTGTCGTATAAATCTTCAGCCAAATATTCTGGAGTTAAAGAAGTTAAAACCGCATCTAAAGACAATTCCTTGACATCTTTGAAAAGATTTAAAATTTTTTCGTCGGATTCAAAACCTAAAGCGCGCAAGAACGTAGTAACATATATTTTTCTCTTGCGGTCAATCCTTACGTATAGAATGCCGTTCTGGTCAAATTCAAATTCAACCCATGCTCCTCTGTAAGGGATCATTCTTGCAAAATACAAAGGTTTCCCTAAAACGGAAACCCTTTTTTCTTCGTCTTCATCAAAAATCACTCCAGGAGAACGGTGAATCTGGCTGACAACAACACGTTCCGCTCCATTTATAATAAATGTAGCAGTGTCTGTCATCAATGGTATATCTCCAAAATAAACTTCCTGTTCAGAAAGTTCTTTTTCTTTACCATCTTCCTTTTTGTGCATAAGTCTCAATTTAACTTTTAAAGGAAGTGCATAAGTAGCGTCTCTTGCTATAGATTCCTCAACAGAATACTTAGGTTCGCCAAAAGAATAAGAAACATACTCTAAAACCAAGCTCTCATCAGAATTTGTTAAAGGAAATATATCTCTAAAAGCTCCTTCAAGACCTTGGAACTTTCTTTTTTCAGGGGCAACGTCTTGCTGCAAAAATTCAGCAAACGAATCCTTCTGCATTTTCAAAAGAAGCGGCGAGTCTATCGGGGATCCAATTTTCCCAAAATTAACTTTATTCATTATTTTCAACCCGTTATTTATTTTATATACAAAAGACAAATAAACATTTATTATACCTAATAAATATTAATTGTCAACTACTATTGGCCATGATGTTTTTTAGCGGGATTACTTAAGTTCAACAGTTGCGCCAGCCTCAGTAAGCTTTTTCTTTATTTCTTCAGCTTCTGCTTTTGCAACATTTTCCTTTACAGTCTTAGGAGCACCATCTACCAAGCCTTTAGCTTCTTTGAGACCAAGTCCTGTAACTTCTCTTACAACTTTAATAACATTGATTTTACTTGCACCTGCATTTGCAAGAACAACATTGAATTCAGTCTTTTCTTCTGCTGCCGCACCTGCTGCTGCGCCCACTGCTGGAGCTGCTGCAACTGCTACAGGAGCTGCTGCTGATACACCAAACTTTTCTTCCAATGCCTTTACAAGTTTTGAAAGTTCGATAACTGATAATGATGAAATTGCCTCAATCAACTGATCTTTTGTGAGATCTGCCATTTTACTATCCTCCACTTATTGACTTCTTTTTTAAATTTAAAGCATATACAACTAACTGCCTAGCTTCAAGATAAAGTATTTTGAACTTTTTGCTAAGCAAAACTCTTTTTAAAACTAAGAGATCCCGTCTTTTAAATTTAGACGACACTTGCAACGGAGAAGCATACATTAGTAAGTATGTAAGCCGACGCACGCGTAAGGAAGCATAAATTTAAAAGACAAGTCTTATGCTGCTTGCTTCTTTGAGATTGCGTCTAATACTGTTACCAATCCTCTGATATTTACCACAAGAATATTTACAAATCCGCCTATAGGAGCATTTATGCTGCCAAGCATTTTTGCAATAAGAACTTCTCTTGATGGAAGTTTAGATAATTGTTCAACAACCGCCGCATCTACAAATTTTCCTTCTAAATAACCTGCCCTTATCTTCAACTTTTCATGCATTTTTGCAAAATCCATAACTGCTTTTGCTGGAGAAAGAATATCTCCATTCTCAATAACAAGAGCAGTAGGTCCTGAGAAGTTATTCCCTGCTTCAATACCAACTTCTTTAAGAGCTATCTCGCTTAAAGTATTTTTGACTACAGCATATTCGCTGTTAAAAGAGCGCAGTTTTGAACGAAGCTCAGAAATTTCTTCAACTGTAAGACCATGATATTCTGTCAATATCATGCCTTTCATATTTTTAAATTTTTCAGCTAAACTTTTTACAGTTTCCTGATTTCTTAAATTTGGCATTTTATACTCCCTAACTTCTAATATGCTACCAATATAAATAAAAAAACCTCTCTTGAGAGAAGTTTTAAATAATCTAAATTCTTCGTCTCGGTAAGAAAAGGGCTACCGTCCTTTTTTAATATCTCTTTGACATCTTACTGTCTTTGACTATAAATTTCTAAATATTTTCTCCGCAGATATTTAAATCTGCGGAGAGTAAGATAAAATCCGGCAGCGACCTACTCTCCCGGGACCCTGCGGTCCAAGTACCATCGGCCCTGATGGGCTTAACTTCCGAGTTCGGAATGAGATCGGGTGTAACACCATCGGAATAGCCACCGGAAATAATTTCAATTTAAAGAACAATATTAAAACCTTAATAGTTTTTGGTAAATCTGCGTACAAACACAAATCTAAAAGATTAGAAAATGTGGCCAAGCCGAACGGGCAATTAGTATTGGTTAGCTACATGCATTACTGCACTTCCACTTCCAACCTATCAAACTCGTAGTCTACAAGTGCCCTTCGGGGAAACCTTATCTTGAGGTGAGTTTCACACTTATATGCTTTCAGTGTTTATCTCGTCCATACTTGGCTACTCGGCAATGCTCCTGGCGGAACAACCGAAACACCAGAGGTATGTTCATTCCGGTCCTCTCGTAC
>JAITDI010000022.1 GCA_031282625.1 Candidatus Endomicrobiellum meruensis
GCTTTGGTATAACACTAAAAAACCTCACGCTTCCCTCAATTTTGATACCCCTTTAAATTATGCTATAAGCTCTTTTAACCTAAACCCCAAAAAGTCTATTATGTTGCGAGATCTTACAATAGCTTGACAAAGTTATTTTTATAGTATATAATAAATAAATGAAAGGAGGTGAGCGGTATGCTAAAAAGAGTTGCGTTATTTTTACTAATATTATTGTCGTTTACACTTTCTAGTTCTAGTATTTGGGCATTTAAAAAGATAGAGCCGGAAATCCTTACGATAAATGGATATTTACGTGTTTACAGTGAAGTAGCAAGAGAGATTGTTAAAAGTGTTCAAGATGAAGGGAATGGAACCGTCAAAATTGAAATGGATGCCTCCAATATAAGAATACCTGAAGATTCCCTGTTACTGAAGAGAATTATAACGCTGTTCGAACGAGTAAAAGTGCAGAATGCATTAAACAACACAGAACATTGGAAGTGGGACGGCAACATTGGAATTAAATTCAACGCCGATAAAGATTTAATTGATTCATTCTATATTTCTAGATGAGCAAAATAATCATAGTGTTCGAATGTTGTCTTTAAAATTAAAAGTAGGTGAAGTTGAACAATAAATGTTTGTAGGTAATCCAATAAACGAGGAGTTCAATTTAGTATGAAAATTTTTTGGTTGTCAACTGTAAGAATTCTTTTGTTAATTTAGTCTGTTGTTTCCTGTTGCGTTTGCTGATGAAAGTGCTGGTAATTGGGAAGTAGGAATACTTGTTTGTCAATGTGACATAACTAGTCTACTTTCAAAGCAGTATAAAAAGCAAAAATCGATAAATGAAACTATTGGAAATAAAACTACTGAGCAGGTAGTTGAAGTAGGTGATGAGTTAACTGCTGACATTTCTCACGCTTTTCTTGGGCTGGGTGAGTATATGTACATAATAAATAATATATTGAGAACATTGAGAGTAAAATTTAAGGCTACGTATGGCTTTGGTAGCCGTCCTGTCGATGGACATTTGGTAGAATTTGAACCTGTATGTGAACCAGAAGTAGGACCTTTTACAAATTTGAAATGCGAGGTGTTACTTAGCATATATGACCTAAATGAAGAATATATACGCACAGCCAATAGCAGTACTAACCTTGCTATAGGGTACAAATGGGCGGAGGCTACAAACACTATGGATAATGCAAAAGGATATGGGTATAACCTATATAGTCATAACTGTTTTACTGTCGCTAGAAAAGCTGCTAGAGCGATAGGCGGAAGGAATGAGACAATTAGCAATATGGGCAAAGCAAATTTTGGTATAGGAACTGAAGTTACAGGTGTTCTTGGTAAAAGCAGAGTACTTAGTGTTGCGAGTTTTAGAGGTTTAGGTATTTCTCTAAATGAACTAGCTAAAGGTTTTATTTATGCAATTGTTGGAATGTCTCCAGTGACTATTGCGATTTTGAGTTTTCAATATTTTATGTTTTTTGTTCACTAGGAAAGAATGCTGAAACTAAATTATTATTTTGATTCAGAGTATTATTGGTGATAGTGTGTCCGTGGATAAGCCATATAAGTTTAAAATCTCTAAGAAAACAAAGAATAAAACATACACTTTATTCTTTGTTTTCTTTTTCTTTTTAGCTTTTAAAGATACGTGTCTGTGGTAGCTCCGAGGGGTATGTCATTAAAGCGGAAGAAAAAGGGAGAATTACCTATTTAGTCTTTAATGAGTTTTTATCCAAATGCGAAAACCGCAACATAGATATTGGATAGATAGACAAGGCATATAAAGCGTATAAAAAAGCTCTTAGAATTTCTACTAAAGCTGAGATGGTATATAAAGAAAAATTTTTTAATTCTTTTAAAGAAGATTACTATGAAAATATATTCCCCGAAAGCAGCAAGCTCGTAAGAAATCAAACTTCTTTTTACTTACATATGAGGGCAAGCCTTTAAGTCCGGGCGGGTTAAGCTCATATACTCGCAAGCTGTTCAAAAAGCTCAAATTTACTCCAAAAGAGTTATCTTTTCATAGCGGCAGGCATACGTATGCAACAAGGATAAAAGATGGCGGGGGAAGCATCAATGTGGCAAGCAGAAGTCTTGGACACAGCAATACGAGGATAACCGAAGAAGTGTACACAGACTTCAAACCGCATGAACATTTTAATGTGGTTGATTCCATCAAAATTAATGTAAAAAAGCCAAAATAAAACTGTAAGCAATTTGTAAGCAGCAAATGAGCAAGTCTGAATATATTAGAGTAGTTTAGAGCAAGACAAAATGCAATTGTTTTTCGTCGGGAAACACAGATAAATTCTTTATACCGTCAATAATCCAAAAACATGTCAATAAGCGGGCGATGGGACTTGAACCCACGACCTTCTCGTTGGCAACGAGACGTTCTACCGCTGAACTACACCCGCAAAATGTTAAAATTTAAAAAATGCTGAGGGCGGGATTTGAACCCGCATCCGGTTAAGGACACGCCCCTCAAACGTGCGCGTATGCCAGTTCCGCCACCCCAGCGTTCACTACTTACCTATAGGCTCCAAAGGAGCGCTTA
>JAITDI010000031.1 GCA_031282625.1 Candidatus Endomicrobiellum meruensis
TAAAAACTTTTTCATACCTACCTCCTTGTATAAATTTTACATCTTTTCCTGCCTCCCGATTGGAATTCTACCAAAATAGTTTTCTAAAATCAACTGCTAAAACTCTTTTAACTTCTTCTTGAAGTCGTCAGTCTTAAGATTTACTATTGCCATTTAATTACATGCGCTAGACAAAGACAAATGTATATTTACACCTAAGTTTTGCGAAATAGAGGCTATATTTCTAAAAGTCGGATTACTACCTTTTTTAAACATATTATATACGCTTCTGCGTTCTATCTTTGCGTTTCTAGCAAGTTTTGAGATATTACCATTTGCCATAGCAATAATGCGTAAAGCTGAAAATATAACGTCTGGGTCTTGCGTCATATTATAGGCTTTGTTTGCTCCATCAATAAACTCTCTCATCTTCTTTGGAGTCTTAAGTTCTGTTGTAAAGGTTTCCCATATGTCTGTTAATTCTATTTTCCTTTTCATTATTAAGCCTCCAATAACAATTCTTTTGCTTTTAGTATAATCTCTATCTTGCGTTGACTTGTTTCCACCGACAAGTAAAACTATAATTTCACTGTTAATATTTGTAAAATACAACCTATATCCTTATTTGAAAGTTTATTTTCTGCTTATGAATACCATTCCCGGTAGACTTACAATTTGAGAAATTACCTTTTTCTAATTTTTCAATACTGCAAAATATAATAATGGCAACAACATAATCTAAATTTTTAAGCCATTGCCCTAAAAACCGGAGTCTGTCTGCTTCTCATTTCCCTGTTCCTTATGTCAGAAGTGTATAGCGTATTTCTCAGTTTGTCAAATTTTGTGTACAATCTCATGACATAATGGATTTTATGAAATCAAGAAGCGACTGTTTTAAAATGAAGTCTAGGAGTTGTTTTTTTATTTGAATTATGTATAATTGAATATATTGATTTTATCTTTGGATTTGCGATGAGAGGCTTACAAAGTGCTTACAAAAGTAGATATAACTAAGACGAGAGTTCAAATCTCGTTAGTTGTTTTATTAACATAGGCGTGTTCACGCCAAACACTATAAACCCTTTAGACTTTTTAAAAAAGTTTAAGGGATTATTTTATGGAAGGCAATCATGTCAACATTAGTTGTTTTGGGAACCCAATGGGGAGATGAAGGAAAAGGAAAAGTTGTCCATTATCTCGCCAAACAGGCAGACTACATTGTACGCTATCAGGGCGGCAATAACGCAGGGCATACTCTAATCTATGAAAATAAACCTTTTGTACTTCACTTGATACCGTCAGGAATCCTTTTTCCAAAAAAATATTGTTTAATTGGGAATGGGGTTGTTGTTGATCCTAAAGCTTTAAAAGAAGAGGTCAGCGTATTAAGCAAAAAGAAAATTCCTGTAAAAGGTAGGTTCTTTATAAGCGAACAGGCTCATGTTATACTTCCTTATCACAAAATTATTGACGGAATTCTTGAAGAAGGTAATGTTAAAATAGGCACTACCAAGAGAGGAATAGGTCCCTCCTATTCCGATAAGGTAAAAAGAATAGGAATAAGAGTAGTTGATTATTTAGAGAAAGATGTTTTTGTGGATTTGCTTGATAAGAATTTGATAGAAAAAGCTCCTATTTTGGAAAAGAGTGGAATAAATATTGAGAAATTAAAAGAAGAAATTTTAAAAGACCATAAAGAACTTTCAAAATTTATAAAGCCTTTTGTTGCCGATACAAGTCTTATGGTTGAAAATGCAATAAATAAAAAAAAGAAAGTTCTTTTTGAAAGTGCTCAAGGCACGTTGCTGGATTTAGATTTTGGCACATATCCTTTTGTAACGTCGTCTAACCCTATTGCTGGCGGAGTATGCTCAGGAGTAGGATTAGGTCCTACAAAAGTAAATAGCGTTTTGGGCGTGGTAAAAGCTTATACTACAAGAGTTGGCGAAGGACCTTTTGCTGTAGAGCTTTTTGATAAAATGGGCGATTTCTTAAGAGAAAAAGGCGGAGAATACGGAGCAACCACGGGAAGACCTCGACGCTGCGGTTGGTTTGATGCTGTAGTTGTTCGCCACAGTGTAAGAATAAACGGTATAAATCATTTAATTTTGACTAAGCTTGATTGTATGGAAGGCATAGATACTATCAAGGTATGCGTGGCTTACAAGTATAAGGGCAAAATATATAAAGAATTCCCTGCATCAAGGACTGTGCAAAAATATGCCAAACCCGTATATGAAGAAATGCAGGGATTTAAAGGTAAAATTAAAGGTGTTAGTGACTTCAAAAAATTACCTTTAAATGCTCAGAAGTATGTTAAACGTTTGGAACAGCTTGTAGGTGTGTCAATTGATTTGATTTCTCTTGGAAGAAAGAGAGAAGAAACTATTGAAGTAAGAAAAGGCGTGAAATGGTTTTAATATGAATGTAAAACTTTTAAAGTCAACCAAAGATGCTGAAAAAATTTGTGCAGTAGCTGCCAGACTGTGTTATAGCGCTGCAAAAATTGACGATATTGATGAAAACTTTACGACCGATAAGGATAAGGTTAAAGATTTATTAAGCAAAGTTATTTCTTCAGGACATCATTCTGTGCTTGAACATGCATCTTTTACATTTGGTGTTGAAGGTGTGTCGCGTGCTTTGCTTGCTCAGCTTACAAGACACAGAATAGCTTCTTTTTCGGTTCAAAGTCAAAGGTATGTAAAGTTTAAGTCTGGTGTTGATTTTGTATTTCCAAACACCATAAAAAAAGATGAGAAAGTGTTGGAAAAATATAATAATTTTTTAAAAAGTACTGAAAGCTTATATAAAGAATTTTTAGATGCTGGTATTCCTGCGGAAGACGCAAGATATATTCTTCCAAATGCTGCGACTACGCAGATAATTATAACAATGAATGCCAGAGAGTTGAGACATTTTTTCTCATTAAGATGCTGTAACAGATCTCAATGGGAAATAAAAGAGATGGCGTGCCGTATGTTAAGTCTTGCAAGGAAAGAATCGCCTTTGCTTTTTAAAGATGCTGGACCTGATTGTTTGCGGGAAGGTTGCAGCGAAACTTCTACTTGCGGAAAACATTGGAAAAAAGAAAAGCTGTGATATAGGGGTTACTTGATGCATAATGTTTTTGAATTTTTAATAGCTTTGGCGAGTATCCTTTTCTTTGCTAAAATTTTTGGAGAAATAGCCTTAAAACTTGGGCAAAGTGCAATAATAGGCGAGCTTTTAGCAGGAGTTCTTATAGGTCCTAGCATATTGGGTCTTGTTCATGAAACTCCTGTTTTGACAAGCATATCCGAACTGGGTGCTGTTATTCTCCTTTTTGAAGTCGGTCTTTCAACAGACATAAAAGAGTTTTTAAAAGCTGGCGGTTGGGCTACGGCTGTAGCTTTTATTGGAGTAGTTGTTCCTTATTTCCTTGGATATTTTGTCTTTTTGCATTTTGGACTTTCAAGCACTCAGGCAATTTTTGCCGGTGCTGTTCTTACAGCTACGTCAGTCGGTATTACGGCTAGAGTGTTTATGGATTTAAAAAAGCTTGAGACTAAAGAAGCTAAGATTGTTCTTGGAGCCGCTGTTATTGACGATGTTATAGGTCTTGCAATTTTGGCTATAGTGTTAAAACTTGTTCAAGGCGGAACAGTTACTTTTGGAACAGTAGCCTCAATAAGCGGAACTGCTGTATTGTTTTTAGTGTTGTCTGTAGCTGCAGGAATTCTTATAGCTCCAACATTATTTAAATTTGTTTCAAAAATGAAACAAGAGCATATAATATTTGTTATGGGAATCGCTTTTTGTTTTGTTTTTTCGGCATTTGCAACAAAAGTTGGGCTTGCTTCAATAGTCGGGTCTTTCGTCGCTGGACTTGTGCTTTCAACAACTAATCAATCTGAAGAGATTAGAAAAGACATAAAACCTATATATGCTTTTTTTGTTCCAGTATTTTTTGTTTTGATGGGAACTAATGTTGATATAAGCGCATTTAATCCTTTTGTAGCTGCTAATAGAGAAATATTAATCTTGGTTGCAGTGCTTTTTATAGTTGCTTTCATAGGTAAAGCCGTTGCAGGTTTTGTAGTTCTAAAGAAAGGCATAAATAGATTTTTGATAGGTGTATCTATGGTTCCACGTGGAGAAGTAGGGTTGATATTTGCGGGGATAGGTTTTAAAAATAATGTTTTTGGATCAAATGAATATAGCGCTTTGGTAGCCGTTATAATGCTTACTACTTTTATAACTCCTATAATACTTAAGTATCTTTTATCAAAACAAAATGAAAATGGATAAAAATTTTATCTTGTTATTTTTAACAATTGTTTTTTGTGGTAATTTTTTTGTTTTTGCCGCAGACAACAAAAATAGTACTTCCTCAACTAATGAAATTGTCCTTGAAGATCCTTATAAATCCGCAAGACAAAACGAAACCAAATACATTGACATAAGAGATAACTTATCTGCAATATATCTCAACACCCACATGGTTGCAAGCAATTTTAAATTAAAAAAAATAGTGGAAATTTTCAAAAGAATTATTAAAAAAATAAGAGTTTTTTTTATAAAAATCAAATTATTAAAAGTTTAATAAAAAACCGTTGTCAGTCATTTTTTTTGCTGCATAATTCATACATTAGCCACTCTAAGGAGCAGAGCAAATGACATCAAATTACGATAAGTTTGCATCAGTTTGCCGTATTCTTGAAGAGAATAATTTTGATAAATCAAAACTTATACCTATCCTTCAGTCTGTTCAGGAAGAATACAGGTATCTTTCTGAAGAAGTTATGTCTTTTATATCCTCATCTCTTGATATGTCCCCTGCTATAGTTTACGGAGTTGCTACATTTTACGCTCATTTTGCTTTAAAACCAAAAGGAAAAAATATCATAAAGATTTGCAACGGAACAGCTTGTCATGTAAAGAAATCTACAGTTATTATAGACGCTATAAGAAAGAAGTTAGGCTTAAAGGAAAATGAAAATACCACAAAAGACATGCTTTTTACAATTGAAACTGTTGCATGTCTTGGAGCTTGTGGGCTTGCTCCAGTGGTAGTTATAAATGATAACGTCTATGGTCAGATAACAACCGAAAAAATTGCTGCTCTTATAGACGAGATGACGGGGGCGAGATGACGATTGATTTAGAAAAGATAACTCAAGAATTTTTGTCTTCAAGAAAGAATATAAAAAAAAGAGTCATTGTCTGTGCAGGTACGGGATGTGTGGCAAACAGTTCTCTTAAAGTGTTTGAAAGTTTAATGAGTACTGCTAATGAGCTTGGGATAGAAGCTCATATTGAACTGAAGGAAGAAAATAAAGGAGCTTTTTTGTCTAAGAGCGGGTGCCAAGGGTTTTGCCAAAATGGACCTTTGGTAAATATCTTACCGGCAGGCATACTTTACACTAAAGTTAAGATTGACGATACAAAAGAAATTTTAGAAAAAAGCGTTAAAAATGATGAACTTATAGAAAGACTTTGTTATCACAATGGGGATAAAGTATGCAAAGGACAGGAAGAAATTCCCTTCTATCAAAAACAGTATAGGATGGTTCTTAAACAGTGCGGCATTATAGACCCTGAAAATATTAGAGAGTATATAACCGGCGGCGGATATGTGGCAGCAAAAAAAGCTTGCACAGAGATGACAGATAAAGAAGTTTGCGACCTTGTTTTAGAATCAGGCTTGAGAGGACGAGGCGGTGCAGGATTTTTAACCGGAAAAAAATGGGACATAACCAGGAAACAAGAAAGCTCAAAAAAATATATGATTTGCAACGGGGACGAAGGTGATCCAGGCGCTTTTATGGACAGGAGCGTTATGGAAGGAAATCCGCATAGCGTTATTGAAGGATTAATAATAGCCGCAAAAGCTACAGGCGCGGATGAGGGATATATATACGTAAGAACAGAATACGGTCTTGCTGTTGAAAGAATGAACAAAGCTGTAAAAGTCGCGACAGAAATTGGCGTTTTAGGCGATAATATTTTTGGGTCAAAGCATAATTTTAAACTTCATGTTATGGAAGGCGCCGGAGCTTTCGTTTGCGGTGAAGAAACTGCTTTGATAGCTTCTATTGAAGGAAAACGGGGAATGCCGTCGCCTAAACCTCCTTTCCCAGCTCAAAGGGGATTATGGGGAAAACCTACGACTATAAACAATGTCGAAACACTTGCCACAGTGCCGATAATAATAAATTATGGAGCGCAGAATTTTAGAAAGATAGGGACTGAAAATTCTCCTGGCACAAAAACATTCGCTCTAACTGGAAATGTTGCTAATACAGGACTTATAGAAGTCCCTCTAGGAACAACTTTGAAACACATAATATTTGATATCGCTGGCGGTGTTGCAGACGATAAAGGCGAAGTTAAAGAAGATAACTTTAAAGCCGTGCAGATAGGAGGTCCTTCTGGTGGGTGTTTGACAAAAGAACATTTTGACCTTCCATTAGAGTTTGAATCGTTAAAAAAAGTTGGAGCAATGGTTGGTTCAGGCGGACTTGTAGTAATGAGTAAAAATAATTGCATGGTAAATGTTTCAAAGTTTTTTATGCAGTTTACCCAAAATGAATCTTGCGGCAAATGCGTTTTATGCAGGGAAGGCACCAAGCAAATGCTTTTAATGCTTACAGATATTACAAACGGCGAAGCAAACGAAGGAACGCTTATTCTTCTTGAGCAGCTTGCAAAAGCCGTTATGGCGGGATCTTTGTGTGGTTTAGGAAAAACTGCTCCTAATCCTGTTTTGTCCACGTTAAGATATTTTAGAGACGAATACAATGCTCATGTCAAAGACAAAAGATGTCCTGCTGGAGAATGTGTAAATTTATTAAGTTATACAATAACAGACAAATGCATCGGTTGCGGATTATGCGCGACAAAATGTCCTGTTAAAGCAATTAGTGGCGAGAAGAAGAAAAAACATATAATTGATGGTTCAAAATGCGTTAAATGCGGCGTTTGTATGGCTTCATGCAAATTCGGCGCTGTGGCGAGGGGTTAATCAAATGGGAAAACACTTGACCATAAACGGCAAAAAGGTTGAATTTACAGATGAAAGGAATTTGCTGGAAGTTGTCAGAAAAGAGAATATAGAACTTCCAACTTTCTGTTATCATTCCGAACTTAGCATTCACGGAGCGTGCAGACTCTGTATGGTAGAAGTCGCGGGAAAGGGAATAATGTCGGCATGCTCTACTCCGCCCGAACCAGATATGGACATAAAAACAAATACTGAACATTTAATAGAGATGAGAAAAATTACTATAGAGCTTTTGCTTGCAAGCCATGACAGAGAATGCACAATGTGCGCTAAAAGTGAGAGCTGCAAACTTCAATATTTGGCAAGAAGATTAGGTATAGAAGAAGTCAGGTTTAAGAGTGTTCCTTGCAAAAACTCTAAAGATATTTCAACATACGCTTTAATAAGAGATAATGGAAAATGCGTTCTTTGTGGAGATTGCGTTAGATTTTGCGATGAAATACAAAGTATTGGCGCTTTAGGATTTATCGGTCGCGGTTCACGGTCTAAAATCTGCCCTGCTTTTGAGAGAGATTTAGAGTCTTCGGAATGCGTTTATTGCGGGCAATGCTCAAGAGTGTGTCCGACAGGCGCGATATTGCCAAAACCAGAATTTAGAGAAGTATGGAAAGCTTTAAGCGATGAGAAAAAAAAAGTTATAATAGCCATAGCTCCTGCAGTTAGAGCAGCGTTAGGTGAAGTTTTTGGCATAGCTGAAGAAAACGGAACGGAGCTAGCTGGCAAAATTGTTACTGCTTTGAGAAGCATGGGTTTTGCCAAAGTTTTTGATATTTCGTTTACTGCCGATATGACGATTGTTGAGGAAGCAAATGAATTTTTAGGACGCTTAGAAAAAAACGACGATATGCCAATGTTTACCTCTTGTTGCCCAGCATGGGTAAGATTTGTAGAACAATACTATCCAGATTTTATTAAAAATCTTTCAAGTTGTCGGTCTCCTCAGGGAATGTACGGTTCCATTGCAAGAAGAATAATGCCGGAAGTTTTAGGTATTCCAAAAGAAGAATTGGTTGTTGTTTCTGTAATGCCTTGCACTGCAAAAAAGTATGAAGCAAGAAGGACAGAACTTGCCAAAGACGGCGTTATAGATATTGATTATGTTATCACTACTCAAGAGCTTGCTTTGATGATTGAAGAAGCTGGTTTGCATTTTGCAGATCTTGAAGCTTCGGCATTTGATATGCCTTTAGGTTTTAAAACTGGAGGAGGTATAATATTTGGCACTTCGGGTGGCGTTACGGAAGCTGTTTTAAGAAACGTTATGAACACTAACGGCGATGAAGCTGAAGAGTTTAATTTTGTCAGAGGCGAAAATGGCGTAAGAGAAGCAAAACTAAAAGTTGGCAGCAAAGAGCTTAAATTGGCTATCGTACACGGATTAAAAAATGCCAGAAAAGTTTTAAGAGATATTAGAGCCGACGAAAAAAGATACGATTTTGTTGAAGTTATGGCATGCCCCGGAGGTTGCGTTGGCGGTGCGGGACAGCCCGTTTATTCAGATTTAGCTGTAAGAAAAAGAAGAAGCAAAGTTTTATATGAAAATGATAAAACTATGGAACTGCACAAACCCCAAGACAACCCATATGTCCAAAAGATGTATAAAGATTATCTTGAAAAGTCTGGAAGTAAAAAAGCTCATGAATATTTGCATACGAGTTATAAATATAGAAAAAGGTTTAAAGAGACTTTAGAAATTTCTAAATCTTCTTTGGACAAAGTTGTTAATGTGGAAGTATGCGTTGGCACTAACTGTTTAAAGAAAGGTTCAAAAAAAATTCTAAAACGCGTAGCTGACGGCAATAAGTTTAATGATGCTGTAAATGTGCAGGCTTTGATATGCTTAGAGCGATGTTCAAAAGGACCTACAGTAAAAATAAATGGAGAGACATTTGAGCATTGTACTCCTGACAGCGTTGAAGATACAGTAAAAGAAGAACTAAAAAAATAAAGGAATATAGAATGAGCAGAGTGATGGGGGTTGATTATGGGCTTAAAAGAATAGGTCTTGCCATGACAGATTTGTTAAGAATTACTGCAAGCCCTTTTGACACTATAGAAAGTGTTTCTATAAAAAAAAACGCTGTGAAAATTTTAGAAATAGCCAAAGCTAACAATGTTTCTGTCATTGTGTTTGGTCTGCCTGTAAATATGAACGGTACGGAAGGCGAAATGTCTGAAACTGTTCGCGAAGCAGTTGACGAAATTAAAACTCTTTCTTCTGATGTTGAGGTGACTACTATTGATGAAAGGCTTACAACAGCTCAAGCTGAAAGAATACTTATAGAAGAAGCCGACGTTTCCAGAGAAAAACGCAAAGGTCTTAAAGACAAGATAGCTGCCGCACTCATTTTACAAACATACTTAGATATACATTAAAATATCTAATATTAATTTGATAACAAGAAAGGTAGATCTCTGCCTCTCTTGCTGTTTGTTTTTGCAGTTCTGCACGACAAAGGTAGCATATGCATTATATAATTGACGGTTATAATGTTATAAATTCAAGCGACAAATTTTCTGCTTCATCATTGAAAGAAAGGAGAAAAAGATTCATTGAGTTTATACAATCTTGTAGCCCACACGGAAGTTTTAGAAATGCTGTTACAGTGGTCTTTGACTCTAAATCAAAAAATCCATATGAGTCGTACGGTTATAATAAATCTCATGTCAGTGAGATTGAAATAATATTTAGCGACGGTGTTTTGTCTGCCGATGATATTATTGCAGAATTAGTTGACGAATCTAAAAATCCATACGAAATAACAGTTGTAACAAACGACAAAGGTCTCCGCAGGAGAACTTCTTCAGGCGGAGCTAAACATGAAACAGTTGAAACTTTTTTACTTAAAGGCTTTAAAACAAAAAATATTAAAAGAGCAAAAGAATATTTTGATAATGGAGAAAAAGACATTATTAATAGGGAGTTTAAAAAGTTGTGGCTAAAAAAATAGGTGTTGTAATATCTGTATTTTTTATAATTTTTATGGTACTTTTTTGCTTAGGTTTTATGCCTAAAGCTGGAGAGAAAGCATTGTTTGTTGTTAGAAAAGGAGAAAATTTTTCAACAGTCGCGTCTCGTTTGGAAAAGCAAAATTTGATACTTTCAAAAAAATTATTTTTGTTTTTTGTAAAACTTACGAATTCGCAAAATAAATTAAAGACAGGTATATACGAGTTATCTGGCAGAGATGGTATTTTCAAGATATTAAAACAATTAAAAAATAATTCTAGAAATTTTATTAAGATTACAATTCCTGAAGGAAATAACATAAAACAGACAGCCGATATTATTGCCGACAAAGTAAAAATTGATAAAGAGAAGTTTATTGAAATTGCAAATGATAGAAATCTGGAAGGCTATCTTATGCCTGACACTTATTTCGTAAGTCTGGGTGTAAGCGAAGAAGAATTGATTGACATGATGTACAATGAGTTTAACAAAAAAATTACTCCTGTTATGCACGAGCGAGCAAAAGAGTTAAATGTTCCTTTCAAAGATATAATTACTATGGCGTCAATTATTGAAAAAGAAGTCGTTAAACCTGAAGAAAGAAGTATTATAGCGGCAGTTTTTTATAATAGACTCAAGAGAAAGATGATGTTGCAATCATGTGCTACTGTTTTGTATGCTATGGGTGTTACAAAAGAGCATCTTTCCTTGGAAGATACAAAGTTTAAATCTCCGTATAATACCTACTTGCATTTTGGTTTGCCTCCAGGTCCTATAAGTAACCCTGGGATAGAATCAATAAAAGCTGCATTATATCCTGCGGATTCCGGTGTTTTGTATTTTGTATCAGCCCGCGACGGCAGCCATTTTTTTGCTAAGACTTTTTCAGAACATGTAAAAAATAAACAAATTGTAAAGAATAGAAAATAAATAGGATTTAATATGGAAAAAAGAAAAGTATATTTGGACAATAGTGCTACCACTGCCGTTGCCAGTGAAGTTATAAAGAAAATGCAGCCATATTTTGGAGATATTTACGGTAATCCTTCAAGTTTTCATTTTTTTGGTAGAAGGGCAAAAACTGCCATCGACAAATCAAGAGCGAAAGTGGCTTGCTTGCTAAATGCAAGCCCTGAAGAAATATTGTTTACCGGCTCTGGTACCGAGTCTGACAATATTGCAATATTTGGCTTGTTAAACGCTTATGGCAAAAAAGGACATATTATTAGTACGAGAATAGAACATCATGCAGTTTTGTATTCATGCAGACATCTTGAAGAGCTTGGTTATGAAGTTACGTACCTTGGCGTGGATAAAGATGGAGTTATTTCAGTTGAAGATTTTAAAAAAGCGATAAAAGATAATACTATTCTTGTAAGCATAATGCATGCAAATAATGAAGTCGGAGCTATTCAGCCTATAGAAGTTGTTGCTAATGAGCTTAAGAAAATTAATACGACAAGAAAAAATAAAATATATTTTCATACAGACGCTGTACAGACTGCGGGAAAACTTCGTCTTGACGTTAAAAAGTTGGGCGTGGATATGCTTGCTATTTCAGCGCATAAATTTAATGGTCCCAAAGGCATAGGAGTTTTATACGTCAAAAAAGGCGTGAAAATATCTCCAATAATGTTTGGAGGTCATCACGAAAATAGAATTCGTCCCGGGACGGAAAATACGGCGTTTATAGTGGGTTGCGCGAAAGCGTTAGAAATATCTAATGTCGCTATTGAAAATAATGAGAAACATATTTTGTATTTAAGGGAAAAACTGAAAAAAGGTATTTTGGAAGCTATACCAGGAGTAACTGTGAATGGAAGCGGGGCAAGGGCAGTTTCAAATATTTTAAATATAAGTTTTAAGTATATAGAAGGAGAAGCATTGCTTCTTATGCTTGATATGAAAGGTATAGCAGTTTCAACAGGCTCTGCGTGTGCTTCAGGGTTGTCAGAACCTTCTCATGTATTATCCTCAATGTGTGTGGATCCTGTCGCAGCTCAAGGTGCTGTGCGTTTCTCTTTTGGGCATTATAACACAGAAGAAGATGTTGATTATGCCCTTAGAGTATTGCCGAAAATAGTGTCAAACTTGCGCTCTATGTCACCGGTTTGGAACCTGAGTTTATCGGATAGGAAAAAAGGTAAGCTTTGAGGTAAGAGAAAAAGAGTTCCAAAAGGGGAAGCTAAGCGATATATTCAGGTTATAAAATAAATAATAGGTGCAACTGTGTATATTGATTTTGTGTCAGATTGGTCTGCGTATTTATTTATGGTGTTGTTTATATTTTTCTTTGCATATATTATTATAATGGCTAGAAAAGGCAGTGGAAGTGTCACTAATAAAAAATAATTTTATTACGAATTTTTGGAGGATTGAATGGCTGATAAGTTTTCCTTTGACATAGTTTCCGAAGTAAATATGATGGAAGTTGAAAATGCCGTTAATCAAGCTCAGAAAGAACTTGCGACCAGGTTTGATTTTAAGGGAAGTAAATCTTCAATAGAACTTAACAAAAATGATAAAAAAATAATTCTTGTTGCCGACGATGATTTTAAACTGAAAGCGTTGAAAGACATCTTAGAGGGTCGTTTTGCAAAGAGAGGAGTTTCAATAAAAGTTCTTGATTATAAATCTCAAGAGAAAGCTTTTGAAGGATACATAAGGCAATCTGCAGAAATTATTTCGGGTCTGCCCGCAGATAGAGCTAAAGAACTTGTAAGGCTTATAAAAGATTCAAAAATAAAAGTTCAGACGCAGATAGACGGCTCAAAAATAAAAGTTATTTCTCATAAAAAAGACGATTTGCAAGAAGTTATAGCATATCTAAAAAAGACGCCCTTTTCATTGCCTCTTCAGTTTACCAACTATAGATAAGGAGGTAAGATGCCAACCGATAGAGGAAAAATACTGATTATTGACGATGAAGATGGTATAAGAGAACTTTTGACGTCTGAATTTTCAAATCTGGGATATAAAACAATATCGGCTATAGACGGCGAAGATGCTTTAGTTAAATTGAATACCGAAAAAGTACAAGTCGTAATTACCGATATGAAAATGCCTAAGCTTGGAGGGCTTGACGTTTTAAAGATTGTAAAAGATAAATCCCCTGAATCTGAGGTTATAATAATTACCGGGCATGCCACTGTTGAGGATGCTATTAATGCGATGAGAGGTGGAGCATACGACTTTGTACAAAAGCCTTTTAATATTGACGAACTTACTGCTCTCGTTGAAAAGGCTATGGAAAAAAATGAGCTAAGAATTATGGTGGCTTTGTATGAAAGCTCTAATGCTATTTTTTCAAGTTTGGATTTGGAAAATTTGTTTCCGATAATGATATCTTTGCTAAAAGATGTGACAAACTCAAAGGATGTTTCTGTATTTCTGCTTGACAGCAATGGCTTAATGTATTTAGCTTCGTCTTCAATTCAGATGTTTGATTCGCAAAGAAGATATTTGGAGGATTTTGTTGGAACGTTGTATAACTCTACTACGAAATGTGTAAAGGCTATATTTTTTGACACGGAAAAGCCTCCAGCAGAATTCGGAAAAATCTCTTTGGCTAAAACGGGAATAAAATCAGTTTTATTGTATCCGATAGTTTTGAGAAACAAAATGCTTGGATATATGTTACTGACTAAATCGGCGGATCAGCCATTATTTGTTGAGTCTGATACTAAGAATGTATCAATATTTGTCGCTCAAATTGCTCAGGCTATAAATAATACTAAGCTTTATGAAAAACTTAAAATTAAAATTGCCGAACTTGAACAGACGCTAGTTGAGTTGGAAAGTGCAAAGAAAGAAATTCAGGCTTTAAAAGAAGATACAGGTTCATGTCTTTAAAAAATAAAAGTATAACCGTAATATGCCAGAAAATTGTGTTTCCTGGAAGGTCTCTTTGTAGATGCGATGATGGAATTGCTTTGTTTACCGAAGGACTTCTTCCAGAAGAGCACGCAGATGTGTTGGTGGTAAGAGATGAAAAGTCGTTTAGGGAAGGATTAGTAAAAAAAATTACTTTTAAGTCTTCTAAAAGGATATCTCCTCTATGTCCGTCTTTCGGACTATGTGGCGGTTGTTCTTTTCAAAATACTTCATATACAAATCAAATCAAATACAAACAAGAATATGTTTCGGAACTTTTAGATTTTACAGGCATTAAAATTTCTAAGATTTTAATAAGCCCAAATACATGGTTTTACAGAAATAAGATGGAGTTTAGCTTTTTTTTCTCATCAGACGGTTTAGTTGAAGATAATTTTAAAACGGATTTAGGGCTTCACTGTAGAGGAAGGTTCAATAAGTATATATCTGTTCCTCCGTGTTTCATAGCAGATAAAGATTTTTTACGTGCAGTAGAAATAGTAAAAAAGTTCGCAAATAAAAACAATATTCCAGCTTATAATAATAAAACTCATAAAGGTTTTTTTAGGCATTTGGTTTTGCGTAAAGCTGGAAACAATAATCAATTTCTTATAAATATAGTTACAAATAATGCTGATCAAGAGCAGTTATTTTTAGAGCCTCTTGTAAAAGAACTGGCAGCCTTCACAGAGAGTATTTATTGGACGATAAATAGCAGAAAATCAGATGCTGTAGTATCGGATAAGACTACTCTTATGTATGGGAAACCGTATATTACAGAGAAACTTAGTGTCGGTGGAAAAGATTATTTTTTCAATATCTCGCCGCTATCATTTTTCCAGACAAATTCAAAAGGAACGGAAGTTTTGTATAACGAGGTTTTATAAGATTGCTAAACCCTTCTAAAGAAGACGTTTTACTTGATTTGTACTGCGGTACGGGCACAATTGGGATTTCTATGGCTCAGAATGTAAAAAAAGTTGTTGGAATAGAGCAAATTGAGCAGTCTATTGAAAATGCCAAAGAAAATGCTGTGGCAAATAATGTTTTTAACGCTGAATTCTATGCGATGACTGCAGAACAATGGGTTAATCAAAACGGTTCAATATTTGATGTTATAGTTGTAGATCCGCCCAGAAGCGGACTTACTAAAGATGTTGTAAATTTTCTTGTAGACTCAAATGCTAAGAAAATAATTTATGTTTCTTGTAATCCTTCTACTCTTGCTAGAGATTTGCAAATTATAATAAGGGAAAATATATATAATGTTAAGAAAATTATTCCAGTTGATATGTTCCCACAGACTCATCATGTTGAGGTTGTCGTTTTATTGGAGCTTAAGTAATAAAATGAATCAAATGAAAAGATGTTTGTGAATAATGAAAACTAACCAAACAACAAAAAAAGTTTTACTTAAAAGAAAGTTTTCGTAATGCATAGAAGTATATTAACAGTATTATACGACGGATTTAACTTAGGAGGGTTTATGCCTACAGAGAGATTAGTAAAATGGAGCAAAGAAGCGAAAGAATTTTTTGAAAAAGCAGAAGATAACAGTATAGTTCTGGATTTAGTTATATCTTGTGGGTGCGCAAGTCAAAGCGGACTGGGATTTGAAGATTTAGTAAATTCAATTAATAGTGAAATATTAAGAAAGATAAAAAAAGTTAATATAAAACAGATACTACTTATCTTTATAGGCACTGCGTTCCAGAATTTGATCGTTATTGCGAGAAAGATATTACTACTTTGTGGTATTTGAGTAACAGAGGAGCAATAGAGAAATTATCAGTTCCTGTGGAGTTAAAGTCTTGGGCTGAAGACATAAAGAAAGATGAATTTAAGATTTGGTATAACCAAATTATGAAAGATTTTGATTGGAGAGATACCAGTGGTGTAGGTGTATGGAAAAGAACATTTAGAGAACAGGTTATAGCAGATGCATCAGTATCTGCCAGTAAGGGTAATGGGACATTTCAACAGTGTATAGATTTTATTTTGGAAGAAAGTGCTCATATGTGCGCATTTTTACAAAACGCTGTTGTAGCTTACCCAATGGAGTTTTTAAGTTCTTGTAATATATTAATTGAGCATTATAAAGTGAACTTAAAGCATCTTAACTATAAAATTTCTAGTTACTCCAGAAAAAAGAACGATAACATTAAAAACTTGAAATTAGAAAGAGATGTTTTGCCCTTTTTAGGAAAATTTTTGAATGCTAACTTCTTTGTGATAGATAGTATTGGAAATTACATTTATAAAAATAATAAACTAACGCAGATTGTTGGAGATATGTCTGCTAATGTTATAGATGCACAAGCTTGGGAAAAGTCTTTGTTTATTATGAAAGAAAAAAAGCAACAGATTATTGAAGAGGAAGCACCGAATGGGAAAAGTTATTTGACTGTAAAAGCACCTTTATTAATAGGCGATGAAATAGAAGGTGTTATGGGAGTATCGATTGACGTAACAGAAAAGAAGAAAATAGAGGAGTTAGAGAATAAGTTAAAGATGAGAGAAGAGTTGTATAAGATAGCAAGGGAAGTAGCGCACGATATATGTTCACCGTTGTCAGCGTTAGAAATGGTGAAGTATATGTCGTTAGATAAACTAGAAGA
>JAITDI010000037.1 GCA_031282625.1 Candidatus Endomicrobiellum meruensis
CACGAGACAGCGATTGTGGGTAGAAGCGATTGCTAAAGAAGTTTGAAAGACTCTGGGAATTAGCCTTGATTCCCGGAGTCTTTCATTTTATATCCTCTCATCAGGAAGTTTAAACCTTATTTCAAAGTCCATATGTTACTTTAAGAGTTTTACTACTGCCCACTCTCTTTGCCTTTTTCTAAATCAACAATAATTGTATGCTTGAGTTAAGATTTGGTTTACTTTTCTTTAATTATATTAAATTTTTTGTTTGGTAAAACTTGTTCTTGTAAAGGCTATAGTTTGCGACGGTATAAATTTTTTAGTAAAATCTTGTCATTATGAATAAACTATCATCTAAAATCAGAGCAGAATTTCTTAATTTTTTTGAAAACAATGGGTGTGTTATAGTTCCTTCGGATTCGCTTATCCCATCTGGCGATAAAACATTACTTTTTACATCGGCGGGCATGGTGCAGTTTAAGCAACACTTTTTGGGTCAAAGTAAAGACTCTTTTACAAGAGCGGCAAGCTGCCAAAAATGCTTTAGAACATCAGATATAGAACAAATTGGAATAACTACAAGACATCTAACTTTTTTTGAAATGCTTGGAAATTTTTCTTTCGGGGACTACTTCAAAAAAGAAGCTATAGCTTGGGCTTGGGAATTTTTAACCAAGAATATGGACTTGCCAAAAGACAAGCTTTATATAACTGTATATAAAGATGATGATGAATCAGTGGAAATCTGGAAGAAGATAATGCCAAAAAATAGAATTATTAGAATGGGCGACGATACAAATTTTTGGAATATGGGAGACACTGGTCCTTGCGGTCCATGTTCTGAGATTTTAATAGACTTAGGTCCGGAAATGAGCTGCGGTAAGCCGAGTTGCGGTCCAACCTGCGGCTGCGATAGGCATCTTGAAATTTGGAATTTGGTATTTACGCAGTTTGATAGACAAGCGGACGGGTCTCTTAAAAATCTTCCTAGAAAAAATATAGATACAGGTATGGGTCTTGAGAGAATAGTCGCTGCGGCAAACGGCAAGAAAAGTATTTTTGATACCGACTTATTTATGCCGATTATAAATGCAGCTGCAGACCTTTTAAAAATAAAATATGAATCCAAAAATATATCAAAACTTAGAATGATAGCAGACCATTCTAGAGCTGTAACCTTCTTGATTTCAGATGGGGTTCTACCGTCAAATGAAGGCAGAGGCTATGTTTTAAGAAGAATTTTGAGAAGAGCTTTAAGACAAGGCAAGCTTTACGGCTGTAGTAAGCCGTTCATAAATGAGATTGTTCCTACAGTCTTTAATATTATGGAGTCTGCATATCTTGAGTTGTCTTCAAAGTTAAGCAATATACGTTCAATTATAAAAATAGAAGAGGAAAAATTTTTGGAAACTTTAGAATCGGGTTCTGATATGCTTTCAGGCATAATGGATTCTTATAAAGCTAAAGGTATCAATATTCTTAGTGGAAAAGATATATTTAAGCTTTACGATACCTATGGATTTCCTCACGATTTAACAAGAGAGATTGCTTCTGAAAACGGGTTTGGGTTTGATGAGGTAGGTTTTAAAGCGGAACAAAAAACAGCTCAAGAAAAATCACGTGTGGCATGGGGTGGTTCGGGAGAGAAAGATATAACTTTTTATTCTATATTGCATAAAAGAATTGGCGATACTCTTTTTACAGGATACGATAATTACATAAGCTCGGGTAACATTTTAGATTTGATAAAAGACGGAAAAGAAGTATCTGAATTAAAGTCAGGACAGGAAGGAGAGATAATTCTTTCTCAAACGTCGTTCTATGCTTATTCGGGTGGACAAGCCTCAGATGTCGGCAAGATAGAAAATGCTAATTTTGAAAGTATTGTAAAAGATGTATACAAGCCTATAGGAAATTTTTTTGTTCATAAAGTAAAAATTCTAAAGGGCATAGCAAAAGTTGGACAAGAAGTGTTTACTAAAATAGATGTTGAGCGTAGAAAACAAATTGCAAGGCATCACACTGCAACGCATATTTTACAGAAAGTTCTAAGAGAAGCTTTTGGAGAGCATGTTGCTCAGGCTGGCTCTCTTGTAACCGACGAGTTCTTACGTTTTGATTTTACTCATTTTTCAGCTATAAAAAAAGAAGAATTAATAAAAATAGAAAAAACTATTAACTCTGTTATAAGAACAAATTCGGCAGTTTGTATTGAAACTATGAACATTGCTCAAGCCCGCAATGCAGGGGCAATGGCATTGTTTGGCGAAAAGTATGGCAACACTGTAAGAACAGTTTCCGTAAAGCGTGAAAGCGGCGAAGATAATTATTCAATGGAACTATGCGGCGGGACGCATATAAACAGAACTGGCGAGATAGGAATGTTTAAAATTATTTCTGAGTCTTCAGTTGCGGCAGGAGTGAGGCGCATAGAAGCTGTTGCAGGAGTTGCTGCAGAAAATTATATTTTAGATGAAGAAAACTCTCTTGCTGGTACGGCGGCAATATTAAATACTTCAAAAGATGAGCTCATAAATAAAGTTCAAAAATATGTTATTGATTATAAAAAATTAGAAATTAAATTAAATGCTTTGAGAAGCAGTTTGATTTCAAACGAAGTGGATTCTTACGTTAAACAGACTAAAGATGTTAACGGTTTTAATTTCTTGCCTGTTATAATTGACGGTTTAGACGCAAAGGAATTAAGAACAATATCCGATCAATTGAAAGAAAAGTTGAAGTCCGCAATATTGTTGTTGGTTTCAAAAGATGAGGAAAAGATAACTTTTATAGTTTCTGCTACTGAAGATTATGTTAAGCAAGGTATTAACGCAGGTAAAATAGCTAAAGCTTTTGCTGCAGATATTGGCGGTTCAGGCGGTGGCAAGCCAGATTTTGCCCAAGGCGGTTCAAAAGAGTTGTCTAAAGTAGAAGAAGTTTTAAAGAATGCTCAAAAATACATTATATAGTTGTAACGGAGTTGATATGGCAAAATATATTTCTTTAACTGCAATAGGTAAAGATAGTCCCGGTCTTGTAAGCTCTATTACAAAAGTTTTATATGAAGAAAAGTGTAATGTTGAAGATTCTACTATGACCATTCTGCATGGTCACTTTGCTATGATTTTGATAATAGAAATCTCGCATAACCTTTCTCTAAAAGCACTTTTTAGTAAATTGCAGAAAGCCGCAAAACCGTTAGGTATGGTGCTTTCATATGCTGAGTTGTTTTCATATGTCCCCAAAAAACGCATGCCATCAAATCCATATATAATTTCTGTTTACGGTTCTGATAGAACAGGCATAATTTACAATGTAAGTGAGTGTTTAGCTGAAAATAAAATCAATATTACGGACGTTCAGACAACATTGTCAAAAAGTAAGTGGAAAGATACGTATATAATGATAATAGAGTGCGATATTTCCAGAAAGAAGTCCTATGAAAAATTATCCAAAGATCTTTTGAAGCTGGCTGAACTTTTAAATATTACTATATCTTTAAACAAAGCAGAGTCTGCGGATATTTAGGCGGTAATTTATGAGTGTATTGCCTATATTAACAATTCCAAATCCTTTGCTTAAGCAAACTTCCATTTCTGTAGAAAAAATAGACAATGAAACAAAGTTACTGATTGATAATATCAAGAAAACTTTATATTCACATGAAAGATGCGTAGGTATTGCTGCGGTTCAAGTGGGAATACTAAAACGTATAATAGCTGTAGATGCGTCGCGAAGTGCAAAAGAACATAGAAACAACGGTTTTCTTATAATGATTAACCCTATGATAGTTTATTCGTCTGGAAAAATAAGTTCCAGAGAAGGGTGCTTAAGCGTGCCGAAGTTTACCGCATATGTTACAAGAAAGAAAAAGATAGAAATAGATTATTTAGATATAAATGGCTGCAAACAACATTTAAAAACAGACGGATTTGAGGCAATAGTGGTTCAACATGAAATAGACCATCTTGACGGAAAAGTTTTTTTGGACAGAGTAACATCTTTAAAAACAGATGTGTTTAGACGTTAAGTTCCTCTGCATAAATTGCTATAATTATCATGGATTTAAATTGCATGCGCTCGTAGTTTAATGGATAGAGCTCCGGCCTCCGGAGCCGGTGATTCCGGTTCAAGTCCGGACGAGCGCAGTTTTGTATATTTTAGCGATAAGCCTACCACGTTAATCAATTGATTATCTCAAAGTAGGAATGCAATATGATTGATTTTGAAGGAAACATAGAAAAACTTTATTCTGTTATGGATAAGTGCGAGCTTTGCCCAAGAAAATGTAAAGTAGACAGGAATAAAGGACAGAAAGGATTTTGTTGTACGTCACATAAAATATTTATTGCAAGCTGTAATACGCACACTGGCGAAGAGCCTCCTATAAGTGGCAGCAGAGGCTCTGGGACAATCTTTTTTTCTAATTGTACTTTAAACTGCGTTTTCTGCCAAAACTATCCTATTAGCCAGCTTGGCAACGGAAGAGAAATATCTCTTGATGATTTAGTTGAATCTATGTTACGGCTTCAAGAGCGCGGCGTTCATAACATAAACTTTGTTACACCGACCCACTACAGCGCTCACATAGCAAAAGTAGGTTATCTTTCCCGCAAAAAAGGGCTTACAATACCTATATTATATAACTGTAGCGGGTATGAAAACGTTGAAATTTTAAAATTGCTTGAAGGAATAATTGACATATATCTTCCCGATATAAAATATTCAAGTAATGAATTGGCTTTTAAGTATTCTGGAATTAAAAATTATGTTGAAGTAAATCAAGCAGCTTTAAAAGAGATGAAAAGGCAAGTCGGTAATTTAACAGTCAATAAAGACGGAATTGCAAAAAAAGGAATTATTGTAAGGCATTTGATTTTACCTAATATGCTTGAAAATACTAAAAAGGTTTTAGATTTTATAGCCAAAGATCTTTTAACTGATACGTTTGTAAGTTTGATGGCGCAGTATCATACCGCAAATAAATCTCTCGAGTTTAAAGAATTGAGTCGCTCTTTAACTGAAAAAGAATATGAAGAAGCGGTAAAATATCTTGAAAAAATAGGCTTAGAAAACGGTTGGGTTCAGGATTTAAATAACGAGTGCTAAATGAAATATAACAACGGACTTACTTCTATACTTATAAATAATGAAAATAGTTTAACTACTTCGGTAATAGTTTTTGTAAGGGTTGGGTCTGTTGACGAAAAATCTTCGCAAGCAGGACTTTCTCATTTTATAGAACATTTAATGTTTAAAGGAAGCAAAAATTATCATGGGGACAGCTTTACCAAAAACGTCGAAAACTTCGGCGGTGAAATAAATGCGGCAACATCAAAAGAGTTTACAATGTATTACATAAACATGCAAAAAGAGTTTGTTGAAGAAAGTTTAAAAATGCTTGCAGATACTATACAAAATCCGCTATTTCCAAAAGATGAGATAGACAAAGAAAGAAAAGTTGTAATAGAAGAAATCCAAAGACATTTTGATAATCCATGCGCTGTCTTATACGAAAAGTTTTACGAAACAATTTATAAAACAAGCATGTTGAAAAACAGCGTTATAGGAACATCAGGTGTTATTAGCAATATATCGTATGAAGAAATATATGAATATTATAAAACGCACTATGTCCCTGAAAAGATGTTAGTTGTTGTTTCAGGCGGTTTTGACAAAGAAGAAGTTGAGAAGGTTATAGGCAATACTTTCGCCAAGTTTGAAAAGCAAAAAGTTCCAAGTGAGCCGTTGCTTAAGGAAAAAAGCCGAATTGGTAAAAATATAACTGAATACGGTAAAGTAGAAATAGGGTATATGTTGTCTGGCTTTCTGGCTTCTGACATTAATGATGAAGATGTATACGTTGCAGATTTGGCAACAGACATTTTAGGCGGCGGGAAGAATTCCAGACTTTATAAATTTCTTTACGAAAACACACACCTTGTGTATGCTGTAGACGCTTCTTTTTCTGTTGAAAAAGGTGGCGGGAACATTTATATAGCTTCAGTTTTTGAACCTAAAAATATTAAAGAAATACAAAGAGGAATTGAGAACCAGATAGAAGATATTATAGCTAACGGCATTAGTGAAGAAGAATTAAATAGATCGAAACTCTTATTGAAAACAGATTGGTATTTTTCTAACGAGACGCCTTATGATATTGCTGATAAGTTCGGCTATTGGAATTTGATGGGTAATGCAGAGTTTGTTTGCAGTTATCTAAGAAAGCTGCAAGGTCTTACAAGCAAAGATGTCGTAGAATTTTTTAAAAAATATTATTCTAAAGATGCAATTTCTCATATGGCTTTACTGCCTAATAAAAGTTGTTGTTAATTTTGAGGTATTTTATATGGAAAGTTTTATGCTTAAAAACGGTATTAACGTATTGTTTGATAAAACAAACGGTGCGGAAATTGTTTCTTTAAGAGTTCTTAGTCCGGTTTCTGTTATAAATGAAGGTTTGTGCAATGCTGGGATATCCAGTCTTACGTCAAAACTAATGGTATATTCTACAAAAAACCGTTCAAGCGAAATTTTAGCAAAGGACGTAGGCAATATTGGGGCCGATTTGTCTTCAGACGCAGCTTATGACATGGCAGGATTTAGTATGTCTTGTTTGTCTGAATATTTTGACAAAGCAGCAGAGCTTCTTGCCGATATAGTTTTAAATCCTATATTTGATAAGAGAGAATTTGAATTTGAGAAAAAAAATGCTATTGCTGTCCTAAATTCTCGCAAGGATAGCATAAGTGTAACTGCTTCCGATGCGTTCGTCAAACTTTTTTACGGTGATTCTTCTTATTCTCTTCCTGTTATAGGCAGGGAAGAATCTATTTTGAAAATTTCCCGCGAAGATTTAATAAAGTGGCATAAATATTCCTACAATGCTTTAAATATTTTAATTTCAGCTTCAGGCAATATTTCTTATAATTTTATAAAGGAATCTTTGGAAAAACATTTTTCTACTGTTGCGGCGGGAGATAAATTTAAAGAGCCGATATTCAATATAAGTCATACGGAAAACATAAAAAAAGGAATCAGTGGAAAGTTTAATCAGGCGTATATATTTATAGGGTTTCCTTGTGCATCCGTTAATGGTAAAGATTTTGTAACAATTAAAGTTATAAGTACTGTTTTAGGTAGCAGAATGACGAGCAGATTATTCGTTGAGTTAAGGGAAAAACTAGGATTAGCGTATGAGGTAGGCACCGTTTATCCTTCAAGAAAAAAAGACAGTTATTTTGCAGTTTATATAGGTCTTGATAAGAAGAATATAGATTTAACGTTAAAAAAGATAGATGAAATATTAAAAGACTTTTATTTCGTGAAAATTCCTGAGCAGGAATTAAAAGATGTTAAATCATATATAAAAGGTATATATCTTTTAGATAGGCAGACAGTTAATAAAAAATCTTATTATAACGGTTGGCGCGAGATAGTTGGACAAGGTTATAAATATGATATAGAGTATTTAAACGATATAGAAAAAGTTAAAACACAAGATATTTTAGATATTGCAAATAAAATATTTACAGGAAAATCTGTTTCTGTAATTATTAATCCTGAAGAATAAATTATTATGAACGAACTACTTAAAAAAATTAACAGTATCTCTAAAGATTATGATGTGTATGCTGTTGGCGGTTTTGTAAGAGATTTACTTCTAAAGCTTAAACATAAAGATATTGATTTAGTTGTTAATAATGACGCTCTAAAGTATGCAAAAAAAGTAGAAGCAGCTTTAAAAGCTAAGCTTATAACGCTAGATGAAGATACTGAAACTTACAGAATACTACTTAAAAATTGTAAAATATCGAATATTGATATAGCGCTCTTTAATGGCAAGACAATAGAAGAAGATTTGCAAAACAGGGATTTTACTATTAATGCCATAGCTTTCAAACTTAAATATTTTGAAAATTTCAGAAAACATATCATTTTCTCTAATAAAAATACTCTTGTAGATTTAAAGTCTAAAACATTCAATGTTATCTCCGAAAAGACTTTTAAGATAGATCCTTTAAGAATGCTTAGAGCTTTTAGATTTATTTCAGAATTTACTGGGTTTAAGCTCTCAAATAAGACATTATTGAAGATCAAACAAAATGCAAAACTTATAAAATCTGCTGCGCCTGAAAGAATAAAGAATGAGTTTTTTAGAATCCTTTCTGCACAAAATTCTTCAGAATTTCTTAAAACTATGGATGCCTGTGGATTGCTTTCTGGAATTTTTCCTGAAATTAAAAAAATGAAGAAAGCAAAAAAGAAATATTATTATCATCCGGGCGGCTTGTTTGAGCATTCTTTTGAAACGCTAGAGTCCGCAGAAAATATTTTAAGCAATCTAAAAAAATATTTTCCAGAAAGCTTTATTGAACTGCAAGAACATTTTTATAGTGAAGAATCTTTATCGGAAAATGTCACAAGAGCGTCTTTGTTAAAGTTTACGGCTTTGTTTCACGATAATGCTAAACCTGAAACTGCAAAGTTTGAAAACGGAAAAATACGTTTTTTTGAACATGAAGATTTTGGTGCAAATAAATTAAAACAAATGATGCATTCTTTAAAGTTTGGCAAAAGAGATATTGAAACCGCAACATTTTTAGTAAGACATCATATGCGACCTTCCACATTGACAAGAAATAATATTGTTACAAAGAAAGCTGCACTGAAATTTTTTAGAGATATAGGTGACAACACTCCTGATTTAATTGTTCTTTCAATGTCTGATTGGCATTCTTATAAAAGATTGAAAGTTTTTTCTCCAAAAGAATTAAAGCTTCAAGAAAAATCTGCAAGAGAGCTTATAAAAAAATATTATGAATTAAAAAATATCAAACCTCTGCCTAAACTGATAGACGGCAATATAATAATGAAAGAATTCAGGTTGAAGCCTGGTCCATTGGTCGGTGAGCTTCTGAACTTTGTAAACGAAGCGCAGTTTGATGGAAAAGTGTCAAGTAAAAATGATGCTCTAAAGCTGGTTTTGTCCAAATGCCAAAGTTCAAAGAGATATTAGAGTTTGGAAAGAATATAAATTTTTGTCAACGTGGGGGTTAGGTATAATATGCAGAGAGTTCATCAAGTCTTAAATTGGCTAACGCCTTTTGATTTTACAAGGCAGCTTCTTAAATCAGTTGCTTAATACTTCAAAAGTCTAATATGTTCTGAAAATATTTGAGAAATTTCTAATTATATATCTACATTTTTGTCATTTTCTAAAGATTACCACTATTATTTTACATTTTTTTCACATTTATTGATTAAGCGACTTGAAACTTTGTATAGAATAATTAAGATAATGTTATATACTGGCAGTTAAAGGTCCCTTTTCTTAAGTTTTGTCTCCAATATTGGAAACTGCAAGTATCACGAAAGCTGTAAGGCAATAGCAATATCTCATATATAACAACAAAATCTATATTGGAGAGGATTGGAATGAGCGTTAAGGATTCTTTTTCGTCTAAATGGGGTTTAATTTTTGCTGCTGCTAGTACCGCGATTGGCTTAGGGAATATGTGGCTTTTTCCATATCGTGTTGGGGAGAGAGGGGGAGCTGCATTTGTAATTCCCTATGTTGTATGCGCAATTGCTTTAGGGCTTATTGCTCTAATCGGTGAAGTATCCGTTGGAAGACTTACTGGTGGCGGACCCGCAACAGCTTTCCAGAAAGTTTTACAATTACGTAATAAAAAAACAGCGACTGGAGAAGCTTTTGGTTGGGTATGCGTTGCTGTTGCTCTTATGCAAGCTGTAGGTTATACACTAGTATTTTCTTGGGTTATACGTTTTACTTTAGGATCTTTAACAGGATCGGCTTTCAGTGCGGTTAGCAGCAATCAATATTATGCTGCTATAGCGGGCAATGAACATGTTCTCTTTTGGATGATTGTAACTTTGCTTATAGCTGCAATAACTTTGGTAGGCGGTGTTAGAAATGGTATAGAAAAATGTTGCGCTATAATGCTTCCTGCAATTTTTATTCTTATCATAGTATTAGCAATAAGAGTCGCTTTCTTACCGAATGTAGCTGTGGGATACAAATATTTGTTTACACCAGATTGGAAGTATTTTTTTGATGTGAGAACTTGGATGGTAGCTTTGGGACAAGTCTTTTATTCTTTGTCTTTAAGAGGCTCTACAATGGTTACGTACGGTTCTTATACAAAAAAGACTAGCGATATAGTTTCTTCTGCAAAATACATTGTTTTTGCAGATACATTCATTTCTATTTTAGCTACATTTATGATTATACCAGCAGTATTTGCTTTTGGAAAAGATTTAAATAGCGGTGAGGCGCTTTTGTTTATAACTTTGCCTGAAATATTTAAATCTATCCCTTTTGGACAATTCTTTATGTTTGCATTCTTTTTGGCAATATTCTTTGCAGCTTTAACATCTTTTATAGGTCAACTTGAAGTAGTTGTTCAGTCTTTACATGACAAATTTAAATTCCCGCGGCTTTTGGCTATATTTCTTGTCTCTACGGCTACAGTCTTGCTGTGTAAGGTACTTGTTGTGGGCAATATAAAGAAGGTTATTGATTTATTGTCCTTACATTTGATTCCTTTGTGTGCTTTGGGGAGCGCTATTTTCTTCTTCTGGATTGTTCCAAAGCATCTTGTTTTGCAGGAAATTCAAAGCGGACATTCAAAACCTATTGGAAAATGGATTGTTCCAATGGGACGCTATGCTTTGTGCGGAATGATTTTATTTATCTATATATATAGCAATTTTTAAGATTAAGATATAACTATTTAATACATACAATATTTTTAAGCAGTTGTGCCAAAATTTTTGGTACAACTGCTTTTTTTATTCCTTTTGCTTCAGATTTTCAATAAAAAACGATTTTTGTTGACATATTACGAGCAAAATAGTTAAATATTGGCTAGATAATACTGCAAACTTTCTATTAAGGAGCAAATATGCAATCTATCCAAGATTATTATGGTGAACTAGTTTTTTCAAGAAAAGTAATGGAACAAAAGCTCAGTAAGAGCATTTTTAAAAAACTTACGGCAGCTATTGATAACTTAGAGCCTTTAGATCAATCTATAGCCGGCGAAATTGCCCATGCAATGAAAGAATGGGCTCTTGAAAATGGGGCAACGCATTTTACACACTGGTTCCAGCCTCAAAGAGGTGGCACTGCTCAGAAACACGACTCTTTTATCGATTATGGCGAACATGGAGAAATAATAGAAAGATTTTCTGCATCTCAGCTTGTCCAATCTGAGCCTGACGCTTCTTCTTTCCCTTCAGGCGGAATAAGGTCAACATTTGAAGCAAGAGGATATACCGCTTGGGATCCAACATCCCCCGTGTTTCTTCTTGAAGCTGGTAAAACAAAAACTTTGGTAATACCTTCCGTTTTCCTTTCTTGGACCGGCGAAGTTTTAGATCTTAAAACACCTTTTTTAAGATCTCTTTCTACTTTAAATGAAAAAGTAATAAATTTACAGAAATTTCTTGGAAATAAAAATGCAAAACAAGTTAAGGTTTATGCGGGTATAGAGCAAGAATATTTTCTTCTTTCAAAAGAGTTGGTTAAATCAAGACCTGATATTACTGTTACAGGTAGAACCATTTTTGGCGCTCAGCCAGCAAAGGGACAACAAATGGAAGATCACTATTTCGGCAACATTAAGGATAAAGTTTTAGAGTTTATGGAAGACGTTGATCATCAGCTTTACAGAAAAGGTATTCCTATAAAGACAAGACACAATGAAGTTGCTCCAAATCAGTTTGAACTTGCGCCTCTCCATCAAGAAGCAAATCTTGCCATAGACAATAACCTTCAAATAATGGAAATTTTAAAAAAAGTTGCTGCCAAGCATAACATGGTTGCCTTATTGCATGAAAAACCTTTCTTGGGCGTAAACGGTTCTGGCAAACACTTCAACTGGTCAATAGGAGACAATACTGGCGCAAACTATTTTGAACCGTCAAAATCCCCCCTTAAAAATATATCGTTTTTGTTGGCTATAAGCGCAGTGCTGTTAGGCGTTAAGAAGTTTGGAGGAGTTTTAAGAGCTACTGTGGCAGACGCTGGTAATGACCACAGACTTGGTGCGAACGAAGCTCCACCAGCAATTATGTCTGTATATCTTGGGGATTATGTAAGTGAAATATTGGACTCTATAGAAAAAACTCACACAATAAACGAAAAGGCTGTAAACGAAATAACTTTGGGCGTACAAAATCTCCCTAAAGTAAACAAGGATTATTCCGACAGAAACAGAACTTCGCCTGTGGCGTTTACAGGGAATAAGTTTGAGTTTAGAGCTTTAGGTTCTTCATCAAACCCTGCTGAAGCGGGAACAGTGTTGAATTTTATAGCGGCATATGGATTTGATGAAATTTATAAGAGAATTGAAACAAAGAAAGGTGACGGTGACGTAAAAAAGAAAGCTTTAGAAGTTATAAAAGAAATACTTGTTGAAACAAAAGACATAAGATTTGAAAAGAATGGATATTCTCAAGATTGGCACAAAGAAGCACAAAAGAGAGGATTACCTAACGCTAAGAATACGCCTTCAGCTTTAAAACTTTTGCTTAATAATGAAGTGATAAAAACTTTTGCAAAGTACGGGATACTTACTGAAAGGGAGCTAAAATCTAAGGTAGAAATAAAACTTGAAAACTATATAAAGACAAAAGAAATTGAATATAGGTACTCAGTAAAAGTAGCAAATACCCTGATGCTTCCTGCAATATTAAAACAAATAAATGCTCTGGCAAAAGCGAGCAAAAACTTAAACAAGCTGGATATAAAATCTGATTCTTTTGAAAAAGAACTTAAAACTTTGATTAATATTTATGACGAAGTCAAAAAACTTGTTGCGGAAATGGAAACCTTCCTTGCGCTAGAACACAAAGATGTCCATGAAACAGCAGAAAAGTTTGCGTCTCAAGGGGTGGAAATTTTGGCTAAATTAAGAGACCAAATTGATTCTGCCGAAGATTTGGTGGCAGATGAATTCTGGCCTATGGCAAGTTATCAAAAGCTTTTGACTGCTCTTTAGTTTGCCTTTAATAAAAATAATTGCAGATTTATGATGTAATTTAATATTTTATTAAAACAAAGTTCCCTTCAAAAAATAAAAGCTCTAATAAAAATATTAGGGCTTTTTATATTTTTTCTCTAACTCGTGTTTTATATTTTGAATTTATAGCCGACATTTAGACCAACACAGTTGTAGCTGAAATCAGATTCTTTCTCAACAGTAGTTCCTTCTTCATTTTTTGAGATTGTTTCAACAGACGAGTTATATATACTATAGGCAAAGTCAAAGACCAATCCAAAAGCATAATATAAGTTCCTTTGCTCTTTTTGAACTGGGTATAGTCATCAATTTGCTTAATATTTGGCGAGAAATACGCATTATAACCAATGTATCCTTTTACAAACACCCTCATAAAACTTCTTTATTTGGCTTTATAAAAGGATTGGCTTGGGTTGTAAAATAAATTGGAAAGAACGACAATTTAAAATTTGGAATAGATGTGTTTTTTATTTTAAATTCTGATGGAGAAAGATATTTTAACCTTAACCCAACTTTTAAGAAATTTAAATTTGAAACTAAACGTTCAGCTGAAATTAAATATTCACCGCAAAATGAAACGCATGGATTCAACCTTTCAGCATCAATTATTTGATTTCTTAGAAAATCTATTCTTTTCACACTGGTTAAGTTAAGACCTGCTTTTATATTTAACTCGCCAAAATTATCAGAAGCTAAAGTAACACTTATTGCTTCACCGACCAACAAACCCACTAATATTAGTGACGTAACAGGATTAATGCTTGGGGTCATGCTTATTGGCGCATTTCCATAACAAAAAGAACAGCATAACATTACAAATATAAACGAAATAACTTTCTTCATTCTTTTTCTCCTTTACTGAATTTATAAAAGAATTTAATATATTTTATTTATAGAGTACTTATAGGTTAATATAGTAAGAATTTGTAAAAAATTTAAAATAAATAATGAGGGAAAGGGGTTATTTTTTTGGATTTGTTTAATAATTTGTACTCAATTGAATCGGAAAGAGCCTGCCAAGAAGCATCTATGATATTTTCATTTACACCTATTGTTCCCCAGCTTTTTGAAGAATCTGAAGACTCTATCAATACTCTTACTTTTGCCGCTGTATTTGCATTGCTGTTTACGACTCGTACTTTAAAGTCCGTTAAAACTGCGTCTTCTATCTCCGGATAATATTTTATTAACGCTTTCCTTAAACAGTGGTCTAAAGCATTTACAGGTCCGTCTCCTTCTGCAACTGTATGTTCTTCTTTCCCCCTTATATCAAGCTTAACTGTCGCTTCCGAAATTATTCCCCCTGTCACACATTTCTCAACAGCAACTCTATATCCCTTTAAGACAAAAAAAGGCTTAAAAGATTCTAAAGCTTTTTTTGTCATTAAGAAGAATGATGCATCAGCATCTTCATATTGAAACCCTTCGTTTTCTTTTGTTTTTAGTATCTCTACAATTCTTTTAACTTTTTCAGGTGCATTTTCTATGTCCAAATCCATTTCAACAGCCTTAGACACAACATTGCTTTTGCCAGCTAAATCGCTTACTAAAATTCTCCTACTATTTCCAACAAGAGAAGGATCTATATGTTCATAAGTCTCAGGATCTCTTTGTAATAGCTGAAACATGAACCCCAGCTTTATGGGCAAATGCATTTTTACCTACATAGGGTTCAGAATCATTTGGTATAAGATTTGAAATTTCGCTAACATATCTGGAAATTTCTGAAAGTTTTTTTAAATTTTTGTTTGAAACACATTCATAACTTCTTTTGATTTGAAGAGCAGGAATGATGGAGCATAGGTTAGCGTTCCCACATCTTTCTCCAATCCCATTTATAGTGCCTTGAATAAGCAGACATCCCTCTTCAGCTGCAACAATAGAGTTTGCAACAGCACAATCAGAATCATTATGAGTATGTATTCCAAATTTTACAGCAGGAAACGCCGCAATAGTTTTCTTTACTATAGTTCCTATATCAGAGGGAAGCATCCCACCGTTAGTTTCGCACAAGCATATGACGTCTGCACCTGCAGCAATCGCCCTACCTACTACTTCAAATGCATATATTTTATTGCTTTTATATCCGTCAAAATAATGTTCTGCGTCAAAAATTACTTCTAGCTTTTTTGATTTAAGAAAAGATATGCTTTCATAAATCATTTTAAGATTTTCTTCATTTGTCGTTTTAAGCGCTTGCTTTACATGCAAATCCCAAGATTTTCCAAATATACAAGCTGTCTTAACGCTAGATTTTAATATCGCTTTTAAAACTTCGTCTTTTTCAACGCTTATGTCTTTGCGACGCGTTGAACCAAAAGCTGTAAGTTTTGCATTTTTAAGCTCAACTTTTTTCATTTGTTCAAAAAACAAATCGTCTTTTGGATTCGCTCCAGGATAACCGCCCTCAATATAAGAAACGCCAAAAGAATCTAAAGCTTTCACTATTTTTATTTTATCTTCAATAGTGAAAGATATCCCCGCTCCTTGAGAGCCATCTCTTAAGGTTGTGTCGTATATAAATACTCGTCTCATTTTAATCCTGTTTTTCATTTACCAAAACAGCTTCATCCGAACCCTGCAAATAATCTTCCAATGCATTTTCTAAAGGCATTTCTTGAGATTCTTCATAAGCATCAACTTTTAACGCTTCGTTTTTAACTGTCCTGCTTTTGTAAATTGGAATCGCTATTACACCCAGAATTCCTATCATAACCAAAACTATTATAAATTCCACAAGCGTGAAACCTACAGACTTTTTCATACAACCTCCTACTTTTTTTTGGAAAGACCAAATCCTTTATGTAGCTCTTCAACAGCTTTAGCCATGTCCATTTCATCTACAATACATGAAATTTTTATTTCGCTGGTTGAAATCATTTCAATATTGATTCCTTTTTTATGGAGAATTTCAAACATTTTCCCTGCTACGCCAGCATTGCTTTTCATCCCTATTCCGACTACGGAAATTTTAGCCACATGCTCGTCACAAACAACTTGAGAAGCCTTAAATTCTGAGGCTATCTTGTCAAGCTCTATTTGTGTCTTTTTTGTTTCCTTTCTGCTTACGGTAAAAGATATATCGTTTTTCTTGTTTACCGCCGCTGATTGAATAATCATATCTACGTTGATGCCGATTTTAGCAAGACTACTAAAAATTTTTGCTGCAACGCCTGGAATGTCAGGCAAATCTATTATTGTAAATTTTACCTGATTCTTATCAAAAGTTATGCCCGAAACAAACAACTCCTCCATCTTTCTCCTCCTAATTTTTTCTTCACTTGTTATTATTGTTCCCTGATTCTCGCTAAAAGTGCTTCTCGCGTGTATTTCTACGCCGAACTTCTTTGCCACCTCAACGCTTCTTGACTGCAAAATCTGCGCCCCCGAGCCTGCCATTTCAAGCATTTCATCGTACGAGATATATTCAAGCTTCTTTGCATCTTTTACTAGTCTTGGATCTGTAGTATATACGCCCTCAACATCTGAATATATTTCGCACGAGTCAGCTTCAAGCCCAGCCGCTAAAACAACTGCAGTTAAATCAGAACCGCCTCTACCTAAAGTGGTTACATCCCCTTTAGGATTTAAAGCCTGAAATCCCGCAACTATTACAATATTATTTTTTGATAAAAGTGAATTTATTTTCTTAGGATTAACTTTTTTAACCCTAGCCCTTGTATAATTTATGTCCGCTAAAATTCCAGCTTGAGGTCCGGTAAGAGAAACAGATTTTTCGTCCATAGTGTCAATTGCCATAGCAAGAAGCGAAATAGAAATCATTTCCCCTGTTGCAAGAAGAACATCCATTTCTCTTGCAGGCGGATTAGAAGTAATTTTATCTGCCATTTCAAGCAACTCGTCAGTTGTATCGCCAGGAGCTGAAACTACAGCCACAACTTTATTGCCGGCATTTTTCTTGGCAATTATTCTACTTGCAACTAACTTCATTTTATCAGCATCAGCAAGTGACGAACCGCCGAATTTCATTACAACAAGAGCCATCTCTAATCCCTCCGAATATCATTTAAATAGACAAGAGTTTATATTACTGCAGCGCCTTTCATGTCAAAATTTAATACATAAGCATTTGCGCGTACACTGTCTCTTTTCCATCTTTTTATCATACTTTTTTGCACATTTACAGCATATTTAGAGCTACAAAAAGCCGCCAAAGTTGGACCTGATCCTGAAAGACAAGCTCCGTATGCTCCTGCAGACAATGCAGCTTCTAAAACTTCGTCCATTGCTGGTATCATCTTCCCTCTGTACGGCTGGTGCGCTTTATCCTGCATTCCCATCTTAAGCAATGAAAAATCCGAACAACAAAAAGCCGCAGTAAGAAGAGCAACTCTTGACGTATTAAATACAAGGTCTTGAAAATCCATGCATTTAGGCAAAATTTGTCTTGATCGCTTGGTTCTAAGCTCAAAAGTAGGGACACACAAAACAATTTTTAACTTTGGAATCGGAAGCTGAACTACAGCTCCATGATTGCCATCTGTACTGCAAATGCATATTCCTCCATAAATCGCAGGAATAACATTATCAGGGTGACCTTCTATTTTTACAGCTAAATCCGCAACTTGCGTTTTATCTAGTTTATTTCCACATAAAGTGTTAGCTAGAACAACGCCTCCGACTATTGCAGAAGCTGAAGAACCCATCCCTCCGCTTAAAGGAATGCCTGTATTAATGGTAATATTCAAATTTTTTAAATTGTATTTATTTTCACCTAAAACTTTGAAAATCTTTTGCATTGACTGCCAAAAAAGATTTTTCTCTCCTTTAGGTAGAGACTTTTTTCCAAATCCCTTTAATGTAAAATGCGTTTTTTTCGCTTCAGGAACATACTCTACTTCAAATTCATTGTATAAAGATAAAGCTGCTCCAAAAACGTCAAAACCAGGACCTAAATTTGCAATTGTAGCAGGAACTCTTACTTTTACTTTCATTTCCATTTCCTATATTATGTTCTTAGAGAAAATTAATTTAACGGTAAAATCTCAAACATAATTTTAATCTCTTAACAGCGCATATGTTCCATCTGCACAGTTAATTTTCAATAATTCAAGAACAATTAATCTGCGGATAAATTGCGGCAAGAAAATTTATATCGCTTGAACTTCTTTTACTTCAGGAACTACTTCTTTTATCGCATTCGTTACGCCGTACTGCAAAGTCATGGCAGACATTGGACAACTTCCGCATGCTCCCGTAAGTTTTACTTTTACAATACCGTCTTCACTAACATTTATCAATTCAACATTTCCTCCATCAGCTTGAAGATGTGGTCTTACAGATTCCAAAGCTTTTTCCACTTTTTCCTTTAAAGTCATTTCTTGTCTCCCTTAACCTAATAATTACAAACAATCAGCGCCGAATATGTATCTATGTAGTCCATACTTATAAACTCAAACTAATTTTTGCTTTAAAGCAAAACGCCTAATGGATTTCACGCCAAAGACAAACTCAGACAAATTATTATAACACAATAAAAGCCTTATATCTATAATCGCTAAGATCAAAATAGAAATGGTCCTTTTTGAAGTAAAATGGAAGAGTGGTAGAGCAATGAAGATTAACGAAAAAGTACAACTTTGACCTTAACGTTTTGTTTGACTTTCAGTTGTATTTTAAGTACACTTTAACAAAATAAAATGGGTTATGAAAGTCGTCTGCGTGTCCTAAAAATCTCCCGCGAGGGTATTTTTAGGGCGTTTTTACGTGTAAAATACGCGTACGTTCGGGTGTTGTTTTTCTGGAGGTCTAATGTGCTAAAAGAAGGGGAGTTACGAATTCCATCTGGATGTGCGATAAGCGGCATTATAAATAAAAAGGGCAAAAGATTTAGCGGTGAAGAAATTATTAAATCTATTGCTTTAATGCATGAAAGATCAAACGGTTTGGGTGGCGGTTTTGCTGCTTATGGTATTTATCCCAAATATAAAGAATTTTATGCTTTCCACATTTTTTACGACAATCTAAGCATTAAAACCCAAGTAGAAGACTTCCTTGTAAAACATTTTGAAATAGAAAGTGCTGGAAACATCCCTACAAAATCTGTTCCAAATATAAAAGACCAACCTCTAATATGGCGTTATTTTGTTTATCCAAGAATTTATATGTCAAAAGAAGAAGTGATAGATGAAGACGAATTTACTTCTAGATGCGTGATAAAAATAAATAAAGAATATAAGAGCGCATACGTTTTTTCAAGCGGCAAAAATATGGGAGCTTTTAAAGGTGTTGGATATCCTGAAGGTGTAGGCGAATTTTTTATGTTGGACAGGTACGAAGGTTACATGTGGATTGCCCATGGAAGATTTCCTACAAATACTCCGGGTTGGTGGGGCGGCGCGCACCCTTTTACAATGCTTAACTGGTCAGTAGTGCACAATGGTGAAATATCTTCTTACGATACCAACAGGCGTTTTGTTGAGATGTTTGGGTATAAATGTACTTTGCAAACTGACAGTGAAGTAATAACATATCTTTTTGATTTACTCGTAAGAAGACATAAAATGCCGATGGATAAAGCGTTAAAAGCAGTAGCAGCTCCTTTCTGGGACGATATAGAAAGAGAAAGTAAAGAAATCCAAAACGAACTTAAAAGTATTAGAGCTGTTTACTCTAGTGCGCTTATAAACGGACCTTTTTCAATAATTTTAGGCTGCCAAAAAGGAATGATAGCATTAAACGACAGAATAAAGCTTCGCTCTATGGTTGCTGCAGAAAAAGGCGACAGAACTTATGTTGCAAGCGAAGAGAGCGCTATAAGAATAATATGCGATAATCCTGATAGGGTTTGGTCGCCAAGAGGTGGGGAAGCTGTTATTGCTTTATTGGAAGGGAAAAATTAAATGAATTTAAATTTTAATAGTCCATTATTTGAAGTAATAAGAGATGAGAAAAAGTGCGTAAAATGCAAAGTTTGTGTTATGGAATGTTCAAATAAAGTTCATTCTTACGATGAGAAAAAAGATGTTTTTAAAACCGATGATATAAAATGCGTCAACTGTCACAGGTGTGTGGTTCTTTGCCCAACAAGAGCTTTAATTATAAAAAAATATCCTCTTGAGTTTAGAGAAAATAAAAATTGGTCAGAAACAACAATAAAAGAAATTTATAAACAGTCTCAAACTGGAGGAGTTTTGCTTTCAAGTATGGGAAATCCCAACCCTTTTCCAATTTATTGGGATAAAATACTCCTCAATGCTAGCCAAGTTACAAATCCATCAATAGATCCATTAAGAGAGCCTATGGAGACAAAAGTTATGATAGGCAGAAAGCCCGAAAAACTTGAATTTGACTTTAATGGAAAACTGATAACAAAGATGCCTCCTCAAGTAAGCCTAACCATGCCTATAATGTTTGCCGCTATGAGTTATGGAGCAATTTCAAAAAATGCACATGAATCTCTTGCTAGAGCTGCGGAGGAACTTGGCATTTGTTGTAATACAGGCGAGGGTGGTTTAAATAAAGATTTCTATAAATACGGAAAAAATACTATTGTTCAAGTAGCATCTGGAAGATTTGGAGTTCACAAGGAATATTTAGATGTTGGAGTTGCAATAGAAATTAAGATAGGTCAGGGAGCAAAACCTGGAATTGGCGGACATCTTCCTGGTCGTAAGGTTGGAGAAGATGTTTCTGCTACGAGAATGATACCAGCAGGCTGTGACGCTATTTCTCCAGCTCCGCACCATGATATTTATTCAATTGAAGATTTAAGACAACTTATATTTTCGTTAAAAGAAGTTACTCATTATGAAAAGCCAATATTTGTGAAAATTGCGGCGGTGCATAATGCTGCAGCTATAGCTTCTGGCGTGGTAAGAGCTGGAGCCGATGCAATTGTTGTTGATGGATTTCGCGGTGGTACTGGAGCAGCCCCGACGAGAGTTAGGGATAATGTGGGAATTCCAATAGGGCTTGCTTTGGCTTCAATTGATCAAAAACTAAGGGAAGAAGGGATAAGAAATCAAATTTCTTTATTAGTCGCTGGAAGTATAAGAAACAGTGCAGATGTAGTTAAAGCTATAGCTTTGGGAGCAGATGCAGCATGTATAGGAACCGCAGCTCTTATAGCTATGGGTTGCCATATGTGCCGCACATGCACTACGGGCAAGTGCAACTGGGGTATAGCAACTCAAGAACCTGATCTTGAAAAAAGATTAGATCCAGACATTATGTATAAACGTTTGGTTAATTTAGTCTCGGCATGGAATCATGAGATTCAAGAAATGCTCGGTGGTATGGGAATAAATGCAATTGACAGTTTGCGTGGTAATAGGCTTATGCTTAGAGGCATAGGTTTAAACGAAAGAGAACTTGAGATACTCGGCATCAAATATGCAGGAGAGTAAAATATGAAAAGAATAAAAGCTTTAGATATTTATTACCGTGAGCTTAATGATTCCATAGATAATGAAATAAAGACTGATAAAAATATAATGTTGACTGATGTTTTTGGACAAAGATATATAGGTAGAGGATTGACTCAAGGTGTTAAAATTAAAATACAAGGTACGCCCGGAAATGATATGGCAGTTTATATGGACGGAGCGGAAATAGAAGTATTTGGAAATGTGCAAGACGGTGTTGGAAACACCATGAACTCTGGAAGAATTATTGTTCATGGAAGATGCGGGGATACTCTTGGGTATGCAATGAGAGGCGGCGAAATATATATTGAGGGAAATGTAGGTTATAGAGTGGGAATCCACATGAAGGAATATAAGAAAATGAAGCCTTTGATTGTTGTCGGAGGAAAAGCCGGCGACTTTTTGGGTGAATACATGGCTGGCGGGGCTATCATTCTTTTGGCGCTTGACCTTGCAAAAGATGAAGAAATAGTAGGAAGATTTTGCGGCACGGGAATACACGGCGGGAAAATATATATAAACGGCAAAGTTGATAAATATAAATTTGGAAAAGAAATAGAAAAAGTTTCTTTAGATGAAGACGATATTGTTTTCCTAAAAAGACATATTGATTTGTATTCAAAATTTTTCAAAAAAGATTTGTCGCATTTAAAGATAAAATCTTTTTCAAAGTATTCGGCTGTTAACAAAAATCCGTATGCTAATATGTATTGCTCTAATTACTAATTAGTTTAAATATATACAGAGGTTTAAGAGATGAAAAATGAGAGTTTTTTTGACAAGCGATACAAGAAAGCTTATCTTGAGCTTTCAAACGGAATAAAGCTTGAAGGCAAGGCTATTGGCGCAGATATTTCGGTAAGCGGCGAGATGGTATTTAATACTGGTATGCTTGGATACAGCGAGGCAATGACAGATCCTTCGTATTTGGGGCAGATTTTGGTGTTTAGTTTTTGTTTAATTGGAAATTATGGAATACCCTTCCATGAAAACAGGGATTTTTTTTCGTCTCAAGGACATGAAAGTTCTTCAGTAAAAACACAAGGCATAATAGTTTCGGACATTTACAGCGGGTGTCACCACCACGACGGAGGAATATCTCTTGAAGATTGGATGAAAAAACAAGGTGTGCCGGGTATTGCCAGAATAGACACAAGATATTTAGTGCAGATAATAAGAGACAGCGGGAATCTTTGGGGAAGAATTATTCCAGAAGGAGCAAAACCTCAAAATAAAAGTAAATTTGAATTTTTAAAGCATTTTGAAGACGGAGAATACGTCGATCCATCAAAATTTAATTTAATGCCGTCGGTATCAACCAAAGAAAGACAAATAATAGGCAGAGGCTCCAAGAAAGTTGCGGTCATTGACTGCGGCGCAAAGTGGAACATTATGAGAATGCTTATAGAAAGAGGCTGTGAGGTGGAAGTATTGCCTTGGGATACAGATTTTTCAACAGTTAAATGTGACGGTTGGGTTATAAGCAATGGTCCCGGAGATCCTAAAAATACCGCAGATTTAGTTGAGAGAATAAAAAAAGATGTGTTAACTTCAAATAAGCCTATTTTGGGAATATGTTTGGGGCATCAGCTTTTAGCGTTGGCTTCTGGAGCTAAAACCAAAAGATTAAGCCACGGACATAGAAGCCATAATCAGCCTGTTTTTTCTCTTCCGGATAAAAAAGCTTATATGTCTAGCCAAAACCACAGATATGCAGTGGAGAAAAATTCAATACAAGACGGTTGGGAATTATGGTTTGAAAATGCCAACGATGATTCTGTTGAAGGGTTGAAACACAAAACAAAACCGTTTATGTCAGTGCAATTCCACCCGGAAGCTTCAAGCGGACCAAATGATACGTCTTGGATTATGGATAAACTTGTGGGATTGTTATAGTAGAAGATATAAAAAAAGAACATTTACAAAAAGGGCTTAAAGAACGACATGTAAATTTAATTGCTATAGGTGGGATCAGTAGGTATTGGATTGTTTCTCGCTTCGGGCAATGCTATAACTATGTCAGTCCATGCTTGTTGTTGTCTTATGTAATAGGAACCTTTTTTATGTATCTTATTATGCAGCGATAAATAAAGTGGTTCCGTTAATTTCTTTGCTTTATATGGGTCCTCTCTTTGTAATTATGTGTCTTTATCCATGGCTAAATTTGCAAGGAGATGGCGGTGAGGAAAGTGTTTTTGTTACTGCATTTATGAGCCTTGGAATAAAAAAAGCAGCACTTATGCTAAATTTTATTGTAATCTTAGCTTTTTATCGGCTTGTAGTAGCGGAATATTCACCAATGGAAGAATGCTTTACAATTTGGCATTAAATAATCAAGCTCCTAAATTTTTGGCAAATCTTAGTTCAAGCAAAACTCCAGTTAATGCTGTTTTGTTTTCATCTTTTGTGTCGTTGATAGGGGTTTTCTTAAATTATTTTATGCCTAAAACGCTCTTTATGGTATTGAGAAACAGTACAACTTCTATAGCTTTGTTAACTTGGGGCGGCATAGTAGTCGTTCAAATGTATGCGAGACGTTCTATGGTGTCGGAAGATATTTCAAACTTAAAATATCCTATGCCGTTTTATCCATATTCAAATTATTTAATTTTTGGAGTTTTGATTCTTATATTTGTAACGCTTGCCATTGATAAAGTTACAAGAGTTTCTGCAATTCTGTGTCCGCTTTGGCTGGGTTTTTTATATGCGGTTTATAAATTGGTTGTGAAAAAAAATAATATGAAAACGATATAAAGAGGTAAAATATGCCGATTTTAGATTTTTTATCTCCCAAAAACGGAAAAAAACAAAAAGTTATTCTCCTTGGTTCGGGAGCGTTGTCTATAGGACAGGCAGGGGAATTTGATTATTCGGGGTCTCAAGCTGTAAAGGCGTTGGAAGAAGAAGGTTTAGAAGTAATAATTATCAATCCGAACATTGCTTCGGTTCAAACTAACAAGGGTACAAATAAAAAAGTCTATTTGTATCCTATTACTCCTTTTTGGGTTGAAAAAATTATTAAGATAGAAAAACCCGTTGCTATTATTTCAAGTTTTGGCGGTCAGACGTCGTTAAATTGCGTTATAGATCTTGAAAAAAGCGGCGTTTTGAAGAAATACAATGTAAAGGTTTTGGGAACGCAGGTTAATGCGCTTGAATTGTCGGAAGACAGAGAACTTTTCGCGGAAAAAATGAAGTCTATAAATGTTCCTATAGCTAAAAGCCATGCAGTTTCCACAGTAAATGAAGCTTTAAAAACAGCCGAGCAAATAGGCTATCCTGTTATTACTCGTTCAGCTTTTGCTTTGGGTGGGCTAGGCAGTGGACTTGCAAAAAATTCTGCAGATTTAAAAAGGCTTACGCAGGCGGCATTAATGACCTCTCATCAACTTTTAATTGAAAAATCTCTTCACGGTTGGAAAGAAATAGAATATGAAGTAATGAGAGACAAAACAGGAAACACCATAACAATATGCAATATGGAAAACTTTGACCCTATGGGAATACACACGGGAGATTCCATAGTTATAGCTCCGTGTCAGACGATAAATAACACAGAAAATAATATGCTTAGAGACACAGCCATTAAAATTGCCCAAAACGTTGGTATAGTCGGCGAGTGTAATGTGCAGTATGCTTTAAACCCTGAAGATTATGGTTTTTACGTTATAGAAATCAACGCAAGACTTTCTCGCTCCAGCGCTTTGGCAAGCAAAGCAACGGGTTATCCTATAGCTTATATAGCGGCAAAAATCGTCATAGGTTTTGACTTATTGGAATTAAAAAATCCTGTTACTGGTACAACGTCGGCATTTTACGAGCCTTCGCTTGATTACGTTACTTTAAAAGTTCCTCGTTGGGATTTAAGCAAGTTTACGGGAGTTTCTAAAAATTTAGGCACTCAAATGAAGTCTGTCGGCGAAGTTATGGCAATAGGCAGAAACTTTTGCGAAGTTATGCAAAAAGCTCTTAGAATGGTTAATGAGAATGAAAATGGCATAACAGTAAATATTTTTAAAGATACTTCGTCCGAAGACCTTGAGAAAGAGCTTTTGTCACCGACAAACTTAAGAGTATTTGCAATTTACGAAACTTTTAAAAGAGGAAAATCTATTGAATATGTTTATGAAAAAACGAAAATAGATTATTGGTTTTTGTCTCATATTTTGTATTTGGCAAAAGTTGAATCTGAATTGTTTAATTTTTTTGTAAAGCATTCTGAAAAAAAAGATTTGTTTACGGCTCAAGACATATATAATACTTATAAAAAAGTTCCAAAAGAACATTTGCATTGCCTAAAGTCCAAAGGATTTTCTGATTTTCAGCTTACGAAAATTTTCCTTTTGGCATGTTTGTCGTGTCAAACAAAATTGAGCATAAAACAAATACGAACTTTGTCTTTTGGCATAAGAAAACTGAGAAAGAAACTAGGCGTTCTTCCTGTTGTAAAACAAATAGATACAACGTCTTCCGAATATCCAACAAAATCTAATTATTTATATCTTACATACGACGGCATCCATAGCGATGTGTCTCCTAAGAAAAGCACAAAGAGCGTTATTACTTTGGGCAGTGGAAGTTATCGTATAGGCAGTAGTTTGGAATTTGACTGGTGTTCTGTTATGACAAGCAGTTATTTCAAAAATAAAAAGAACGACAGCGTTATTATAAATTGCAATCCAGAAACAGTTTCTACAGATTACAGTGCTTCTGATAGACTTTATTTTGAAGAATTGTCTTCAGAAAGAGTTTTGGATATCATAGATATTGAGGACCCTAAGGGCGTTGTAGCGTGTATGGGCGGACAGAATCCTAATAATTTAATTCAACCTTTAAGCGAGGCTAAAGTAAATATTTTGGGGCACAGCCAAAAGAGTGTTGACGGGGCTGAAGATAGAGAGAAGTTCTCAGCAATGCTTGATAAGCTCGGAATAGATCAGCCTGAGTGGATTTCAGCTGTCTCCAGAGACGAAATAGAAAAGTTTATAGAAAAAGTAGGGTTTCCAGTACTTATACGTCCGAGTTTTGTATTGTCTGGAACACTTATGAACGTTGCTAACGACAAAGAAAGTTTGGAACATTACCTGTCATTAACGAAGGATATTTCGGCTGACTTTCCAGTAGTTATTTCAAAATTCATACTTGATGCAAAAGAAATAGAGTGCGACGGAGTAGCTAAAGGCGGAGAAGTTATATTGTCGCTCGTTACGGAACATATAGAAAATGCGGGTGTCCACAGCGGTGACGCTACTATGGTTTTCCCTTCGCAAAAAATATATACCCGTACGGTAAATATTATTAAAGATATAGTTAGAAAAATAGTGAAAGGTCTTAATTTGAACGGACCTTTCAACATACAGTTTATAGCTAAAGAAAATGATGTAAAGGTAATAGAATGTAATGCAAGAGCTTCAAGGTCGTTTCCTTTTATTTCAAAAGTTTCTGGAGTAAATTTAGCAGAGCTTTCTTGCAAAGTTATGAACAATGAGAAAGTGAAAAAGATTTTGATTGACGAAAGCGAGATACCGTATGTTGGTGTTAAAGCGTCTATGTTTAGTTTTCAAAGACTTGACGGGGCAGATCCTGTAATAGGCGTTGAAATGGCATCAACGGGCGAAGTCGGTTGTTTGGGCAATAAGTTTGACCATGCGATGCTTTTATCAATGGAAGCTACACAAATAAGAAAACCGAAAAAGGGCGTTCTAATAAGCACAGGGAGAGAAAAAGATAAAATTAAATTTATGGAAGTAGTTGATAATCTTTACAAACTCGGCGTTCCTGTTTACGCTACAAGAGGGACAGCAAAATTCCTTGAGGATAGAGGTTATAAAGTTGAGACTGTTCACTGGAACCGCAATCCAAGAGCAGTAGATATAATAATAGAGGGGAAAGTTGATTTTGTGATCAACATAAACAAAAATTTAAGCGTTGACGAACTGCACAATAATTCAGAAATAAGAAAAATGGCTGTTAAATGCGGTTGCTCGTTGCTTACAAATCTTGAGAAAACAACGGCTTATTTAAGAGCCTATGATTCTTATGATGAGCTACAAAGCATAGATCACTGCATAAGTTTGTAATTTTCTTCTACTTGAATAAGCGTTATTTTAAATGTAATATAAATAAAAAATGTACCTTATTAATGAACTAATCTGAAGTTGATAAAGTGAAATAGCTACAAATTTATAAAACATAATAACCAATTTAATGTAATTGCATTAGTTGGGCATTTTTATTTGTTAAAAAAAAGGATTTTATTTATGTGTGGAATTATCGGCGTAGAAAATAATGAAAATGCGGCGGTGCTTGCTTCCGCTGGTCTTATAACTCTTCAACACAGAGGAGAAGAATCTGCAGGCATAACTATCAGCGGTAAAGAAAAAATGAAGACTTTTAGGTCTATGGGGCTTGTTTCAACTTTGTTTAACGAAGATACTTTATTGAATAAACTTCCGGGAACAGCAGCTATTGGGCATGTACGCTACACCACTTCTGCTAAAAGCTCTTTAATAAATGCTCAGCCTTTTCAGATAAACTGTATTCACGGAAATGTAGCTGTAGCTCATAACGGAAACATAACAAATTTTCCTAAAATAAGAGAAATGCTTCTTAAAAAAGGAGCTATATTCAGTCATACTTCAGATACGGAAATTTTATTACATCTTATAGCTATGTCTAAGGGAAATCTTGCCGATGTTGTGTCAAAATCTTTGCATAAACTTGAAGGCGCTTTTTCTCTCGTTATTCTTAAAGACAAAACACTTATAGGTGCAAGAGATGAAAATGGTTTTAGACCTCTGGTTTTGGGGAAGATAAATGGCTCTTACATAATATCTTCAGAAACAGCTGCGATTGAAGTTATAGGTGGTACGTATATAAGAGACATAATGCCCGGAGAAATTGTTGTTATAGAAAATGGGCAAATAAAAAAATCATTTTTTTATAAAAAAACTAAGCAGCAACATACCTGTATTTTTGAACAAGTTTATTTTTCCAGACCTGATAGCATAATGTTTGGCAAGACTGTAAAAGAAGCTAGAGTGAAAATGGGCGAATTTCTTGCCAAGCAGATGAAAGGCATAAAAGCGGACATTGTTATGCCTGTTCCAGATACTGGTTATTATGCAGCTTTAGGTTTTGCAAGAGCTTCAAATATACTTTTTGAAAACGGGTTTGTAAGAAATCATTATGTAGGTAGGTCTTTTATAAAACCTTCTCAAAATTTGAGAGATGTTACGGCTAGACTTAAATTACGACCCATAAAAGAAGTTGTAAACGGTAAAGATATTGTACTTATTGATGACTCTATAGTGAGAGGAACAACATCAAAAAGACTTCTTAGCGTTTTAAAGGAAGTAGGCGCGAAGAAAATTCATTTTGTCTTGTCTTGTCCGCCTATAATAGGTTCTTGCTACTATGGAATAGATACGCCAACAAAATCTCATTTAATAGCTGCTAATAATTCTGTTGAAGAAATGAGAAAGTATTTAGGTGTGGATAGTTTGACATTTTTAAGCTTAGAAAATCTTGTAAAAGCTTGTTCTTTTTCAGCTGAAAAAGACAAAGTATTTTGTACTGCGTGTTTTGCTGGAAGATACCCTACGAAAATCTCAAAGAATACATATAAGGAAGGCTGTTAAAATGGCAAAGTATATTTTTATTACGGGCGGGGTTGTAAGTTCTTTAGGGAAGGGAATTTCTGGAGCTAGTATAGGAAAACTCTTACAGCTTCACGGATTTAAAGTCAACATGCTTAAATTTGACCCATATATAAACGTTGACCCTGGAACTATGAATCCGTATCAACATGGCGAAGTTTTTGTAACTACCGATGGAGCAGAGACTGATTTAGATTTAGGGACATACGAGAGATTTTTGGATGTTTATACAAGTAAAGCAAATACAAATACTTCCGGCGATATTTATCGCACAGTAATAGATAGAGAAAGAAGAGGAAACTACGACGGAGACACAGTACAGGTTATACCGCACATAACTGACGAAATAAAAAGACGCTTTTCGGCTTTGAAAGATGAATGCGATATTTCTATTATTGAAATAGGAGGTACTGTTGGGGATATTGAGGGGCTTCCATTTATGGAAGCTGCTAGACAGTTTCAGCTTGAAAATAAAAAAGAAGACATTTTTAGCATACATGTTACGCTTGTTCCTTATATAGCGGGCGCCCATGAGCTTAAAACAAAACCTACGCAGCATTCCGTTAATAAGCTAAGAGAAATAGGCATTTCTCCCGATATGATTATATGCAGGACAGAGCATCATCTTGATAAATCTTTAAAAAGAAAGATAGCCTTATTTTGTAATGTAAAAGAAGACTGTGTTGTGGAGGCTATGGATGCGCCTTCAATTTATTACATACCAGAAGCGCTTTATAATCAAAAAGTTGATACTCTTGTGATGGAAAAACTTAAGATAAAGCCGAAGAAGAAATTTGATAAAGCTTGGTTTATAAAGATAAAGTCTTTTGGCGAGTTTTCTAAGACTGTTAAAGTGGCTGTTGTCGGAAAATATGCCGATTTGAAGGATGCTTATAAATCTATTGACGAATCTCTAAATATTGCTGCTACTGCTCTAAAAGCAAAAGTTGAAATAGATTATTTGGGTGCTGAGGATAAGGATTTAGTAAAAAGACTAAAGAATTACGATGCTATTTTAGTTCCAGGAGGTTTTGGAAACAGGGGAATTGAGGGAAAAATAAGGGCTATAACTTACGCGAGAGAGAATAAAATTCCTTTCTTAGGAATATGCCTGGGCATGCAGTGCAGCGTTATAGAGGTGGCAAGGAATCTTGCCAATCTTAAAGATGCAAATTCAACGGAATTTTACGAAGCCACAAAACATCCCGTAATTAAAATTCTTGACGAGCAAAAAAATGTTAAATATAGAGGTGGCACAATGAGGCTTGGCAGTTATAAGTCTCAGCTAAAGAAAAATACTTTAGCTCATAAGTTGTATAAATCTTCAGAAATAGAAGAGCGTCATAGACATAGATATGAAATGAATCCGGAATTTGTTGAAACCTTGAAAAAAGTCGGATTGCATGTTTCTGGATATCATAAGAATGTATTGCCAGAGATTGTTGAAATGAAAAACCACCCGTTCTTTATAGGTGTGCAGTTCCACCCTGAGTTTGGTTCAAGACCTATGAAACCGCACCCTCTTTTTGAAGGGTTTATTAAAGCGGTATTGTTAAATAAAAAGAAACAATAAAAAGTAAATTTTCTCTAAAATGATTAATAATTAATTGCTGAAAATAGAAAAATTTTAAAGGTAAGGAGGCTTTAAATTGGTAAATTCTCAATTAATTATAGTAGCGAAACTGAATTTTTTAAGTGATTGTTAAAGGAGAGGATCTATGAACAAGTATTTAATAATTTTTCTTTTTTTAGTTATTGCTGTGAATGGCGTTTTTGCGCAGCCAGTAAAGCCAAATGATCAGAATGGAGATCAACAGCAAAAAGTTCAAAAGTTTGAGGAGGAGGAGGGGCAGGGAATTCCTCCGGTGCCACAACCACCTATAGGACAAGCTAATGCAATAGAAGAAGTTCCCCAGCTGGGCGGGGTTCCTCAACCAGAAGGATGGATGCACTTGTTGTGGGGATATTGCTCTCTTTTGTGAAACAAATCCTCAACTAAAAAAATATTAATATATCTCTTATTTGTTTGGAAAAAAGAAGAATCCACCCAAGAAAGATCTCTTGGGTGGATTCTTCTAAGCCTAAATATAACTATTTAATAAATTTTTTACAACCTATCACAACAATCCTAGCACAAGTAGCAAACGATAAGTGAGCGATACTAATCTCAAAAATCAAACCTTGTTCTAATTCCTACTACAAATACATCATGACTATACTCTGCGTTTCCACCTTTAGGGTTGATAAAATACTGTACGGCTGGGGTAATACCAAGATGTTTATTTATACCAAACCTATAGTACAATTCAAATTCAGTTTCTGCTCCATTTACGTAATCGGTCTTTACTTTATAATCAGACGAGCCGTACATTTGTCCTATTGCAAAACCTAAAGCATCAGTCTTCCTAGACCATATGGAACCGTCTATCTGAATACCAACATCCCAAGATAAAGTTGGCGTAATATTAATGTCGCTAGCTTTTACCGGTTCACTTGATTTTTTTACTGTGGCTACGGATGGGTCTTTAAAAGAAACTCTGCCAAAAACTCCCACATTTTTGCATACTTCTTGATCCGCGCTTATACCAAAGCCATAAGTTCCAGATTTTTTGGTTATGTCTTTGCAGGAAACATGAACATTGTTATTTTCCCAAACATATAGTTTATAATTGCCTTTTTTTGAAGGTTTATAAGCAATTTGCACGGCATTTACACCGTCTGCATCAATATGTTCAACTTTCGTTGTAAAATATCCGTAAGACAAATCAAACTTATCTGATAAAACATAACACAAATTTAGCGCTACTCTTTGAGGTGGAGCTTCAATTATTTTATCTCCACTAAAAATACTTGTGATAAACTGAGCATTTTTGTCCTTTGAATATCTATTTCCTGTAAAGAATGAAGTAAAATTTAATTTACCGAAACTTATGGTTAGCTTATCGTTAAAACATGATTGCCTATAGTATAAATCTGTGACTTTTAGAGGCTCAAGTTCGCCGATAAACGTAGGATCAGATACTGAATTGACATTTGCATATGTCTGAACGGTTTTTGACAATCCGTCACCTTTTCCGCCTTTAAAACAAACAACCACTATTCCATTATTTTCAAGAGTCTTTTCTAACTTCAAATCACCAACATATACAATAGTATTTGATCCATCATTAGGCTTTCCTACATTGTCTTTAGACGTCCCCTGAAAAACAAATGTGGCTCCCCCGGAAATTTTTATGTTAAGAGTTTGTGCTACATCTATGTGTGGCGTTTGAGCAGAATTCTGTGCAAGTACTTCTAAAGAAGCAAGAAAGGTAAGAACAAAAGCTGAAACTAAAATTTTAGCTCTGAATTTTTTCATCACAAAGTCCCTCTTTAAATTTTATTTTTATTCTATAGCCTAAATTTTACTGAATATATGCTTCCAGAAACTTAGCATCTCCAGTTAATAAAACAGTATTTTTTAGGGCTGCAGGAAGTAAAACAGTTTCACCCCTAGTTATTTCTTCCAATCCTTTATCGTATTCTAAAGTAGCGTGTCCGTCAAAACATATCAGAATGACAAAGGAATCAATTTGTTTGAAGTCTTCTATATCATATTTCTTTATCAAACTTAAGTCTATAATCTCAACATTAAAATATTTACATTCAGCTATACACTTCATTCCGCTGCTATTTCCCATCTTTTCCGACATCTTAACAGCTTTTGCTGAGAAATCAATCGCATCAACTGAATCTTGTATGTGCAACTTTCTGTAATTACTATTTTTATCTTTACGATTGTAGTCATAGATGCGATATGTTAGGTCTGAGGTTTGCTGAACTTCAATTAATACTATTCCTTTACCAATAGCGTGAACAAGCCCTGCAGGAATGAGAAATGCTTCATTTGGAGTAACCTCTTGATACTTGAGAACATCTTCTATCGTACCATCGATAGCTTTTCTAAGATATTCTTCTTTATCCAGCTCCTTGTTAAATCCCAAAACCAGTTTTGCACCTGGGTCATTTTGAAGGATATACCACATTTCCGTTTTGCCGAAACTGTTATGCCGTTTCTTAGCAAGGACATCATTTGGGTGTACCTGTACAGATAAATTTTCTTGAGCATCAATAAATTTAATTAAGAGTGGAAATTCAGTGCCAAATTTCTCTACTACTCTTTCTCCCAATATCGCTATGGAATCAGTTCTAAGGATCTCAGTTAACGATACCCCTGCAAGCTCTCCGTTAGAAATTATAGATATGTTCTCTTTCACGCCGCTGAGTTCCCATGACTCGCCTACTGATGATGAGTTTGTCTGTTTGTTATAGCAACTTCTTAATTTTTCTCCTCCCCATACTGTTTCCTTTAGAATAGGAGTGAATTTAAGAGGATAAAGAGATTGGTTAATCATGAATAACCCACCCTTGCTAGTTTCTAAAAATCCTTAAATTTCTCAGAACGCACACATGAAATAAAACAAAAAAACAAATTTTACTATACAAAAACAACACTCACACTGCGCAGGATCTATAAATTCTGTGACTTTGTACAAAATGACCGAGAATATTTTTTAGAGAACACCTCCTGACATAAATACATGAGAACGATTTTATGCATTTAAACTTTTTCACTTTTTTATTTTTCCGCAAAGCGTTCTTTTTTCAATGTAAGAGCTATAAAAAGCATTGCTGCCACACACGAGATGCCACAAAAAATAAAAACTCCGCTCCAACCTAACTTTTCAGTGAGTATTGCTCCACCGATACCAGAAAGCGCAGCTCCTAAATATTCAAAGGCTCCGACAAGACCTATGGCAGCGCCTATAGATTCTGGTAGCGTAATACGAGTAAGAAGCGCACCGCATCCTACACTCTGCGCCCCTTCTATAAAAAAACCGACTAAAGCAAGAAAAGTAGCTATAATAAACCATGATGCTGATTCTGAATTAATAAAATGATACATTCCCCATACACTGAAAATCGTACAAACTAGATAAATTAGAGTTATTGGTGCGCCGCGTCCTTTAAAAAATTTATCAGCAAACCATCCGCATGAAATACCACCTATAATCCCAAACAACGGCATGCAGGTCAGTAGTCCGGCGGCTTGAACTTTAGGAATACCCTTTTCTATCATAAATATATGTCCCCAATCCAAAGCAACCAAACGAATAAAGTACACAGACAAGGATGCAAATCCAATGTACCACACAAAAGGGTTTACGAAAACATATTTTTTTAGAATTCCCCAAGTTGAAAGTCCACTCTTTTGTTCTGTTTGCGCGGTATTATCATTACGGTAAACCTCCACAGGAGGCAAACCGACAGAAGAGGGTTTATCTTTTAGAATAAAGAGCATACTAATGCCGTATACTACACCGAGTATGCCAGGGATATAGAAAATTGCCTGCCATGACCCCAAAAATAGAAAGAGAGGGGCTATTCCACCTATTAACGCTATGCCCACTGTTTTAGAAGAACTAAATAATGCCCACTTGGAGGATCTTTCATTTGGCGAAAACCAATAGACTACTCCTTTTGCTGTGGGTGGGAATCCCATAGATTGTAATCCTCCGTTTAATCCCCAAAAAAATGTAAGTAAAGGTATTGACGAAATAAAACCAAAACAAATACTAATTATAGAAGATCCGATTAATCCAATTGCCATAAAAGATCTAATATTGCATTTATCAGCAAGGATACCACTTATAAATTTGCCTATTCCATAAGTTATGTACAGTGTTGTACCAAGAATACCGTAGTCGTATTTTGTCATTCCAGTTGCGTTCATTAAAGATGGTGCTGCGAATGTCAAATTTTTACGCGTAAGGTAAAACAACACATAACCTACATACATTCCGACAAACATCCTAATGCGCCACAATTTATACTGCTTTGCAATCTGCTCTTGTCCTACAACAGGCTTTGCATCTGGCAATGGTCCCATCCAGTTTAAGAATTTCGATAACATGAGCTGGCTCCTTTTTTTTTATTACAACTAAAAAATTTTAAAGAAAAGAAAATGTATATATCAAAAAACTTTTGGCACAAATGCCTTACTTTCCAAGCATCATATTTATAAGTATTTTATAAATATCTTATGTTAAACTAAAATTTTACTTGTGAAATAATTGTAAAATTAAATATTTGCAAAGTTTTTAAGCAAAATCTTACTGTCTATAGTATTATTTTATTGGAGGCGTATATAAATCGTTGTTAATTGTAAGCAAGATGTTTGTTCTGGTTCCTTTAGTCAACTCGTCTTTTTTATTGAAAAAGATTTCATCATAGTATTTTGTTAAGTTTGCGTTATAGTAAGGTCTGTAAGTTGTTCTATGGTATAAGAATTCTTCGCTGGTGTTAACTATAATAAAGGAAAATTTTTATTTTGTTTATATTTTTGTTTTGAGTCTTTGTTTAGTGTGTCAATAAACTCTGCCATAGTAAAAGCGTAAATCTTTGTTATTGGGCTTGAGAGAAGAAAGTTGTTGTATATAGGCATTTTTCGTGAGTTTGATTTTAAAAGTCTTAGATTTGACAAATATAAATTCAAATACAAAGCCAATGAATTATTTTATATAATGCTATAATACCAAAAAATAAGGGAGATGCAAATGAAAACATTTGTTTTAGACACTAATGTTTTACTGCATGACCCGGACTCAATTCTTTCTTTCCAAGATAACAAAGTTGCAGTACCAATGATTGTTGTTGAGGAGTTAGATTCCTTTAAGAAATCTAACGATGAAAGAGGCAGAAGTTCTCGTCTTATTTCAAGAAAGCCTGACGCTTTAAGATCAAAAAGAACGCTTTCTGACGGCGTATCTACAAAAATGGCGGAGTTATTAAAATTGAAATGAACCGCCATGAAGTTGAGTTACCCGTTGGTTTTGTGGAGCAAAAATCGGATAATCAAATATTGTCAATTGCTTTAGGTCTTAAACAGAAAGACGAAAAAGTAGTATTTATAACAAAAGATATAAATTTAAGAATTAAGTCTGAAATTTTAAACATAGAGACTCAAGATTACGAAAAATCTAAAGTTAAAATTGACGAGTTGTGCGCAGGCTGGAGAGAAATATCCGTACCTGCTTGGAAAATTGATCAGCTTTATAAAGATGAAAAATTGGTTTTAAAGCAAGATTTTTATCCAAACGAATTTATAGTATTAAAAGACGAGGCTGGCAGTTCCAAGAGCGCTTTGACTAAATATTCTGGTATAAGAGGACGCTCTCTTCCGCAGCAGTATATTATTATTGACGATGCTCAGAATTTGACTCCTCACGAGATAAAAACTATAACATCAAGAGCAGGAAACGACACAAAGATAGTTTTGACTGGCGATCCCTGTCAGATTGACAATCCATATCTTGATGCGTCTTCAAATGGTTTTACGTACTTAGTTGAAAGATTTAAAGGACAGGAGATATTCGGTCACGTAACGTTTTCAAAGAGCGAAAGAAGCGCTCTTGCTGCGTTGTCGTCCGAGTTGCTTTGATGAATAGCGATATAAATAACTCTTATATAGATAGCATATACATACGTTTTGTTCAGATGGCGCTTTTAGTCCAAAAGAAGCGGTTGAGTATGCTTTAAATATAAAGCTGGCTGCAATAAGCATAACAGACCATGATTCTGTAGATGGTATGGACGAGGCTTTGAATTGCTCTTTACAAAGTGGCATTGAGATTATTCCCGGTATTGAGTTGTCTTCAGAAGTTGAGTCAGAGTCTGGGAAAAGTGAAATACATATATTAGGGTATTATATAGACTATAAGTCGGAATATTTGAAAAAATTTCTAGATATTTTTAAGAGAGCAAGATATGATAGAGCTGTAAAAATATTTGAAAGGCTTAAGAAAAATGGCATTGAACTAAAAAATACCGATTTTATTAACAATATTGGCAACAAAGCTATAGGACGGTTACACTTTGCAAAAGCCTTAATTGAAGAGAAATTTGTAGGCAGTGTTCAAGAAGCTTTTCAAAAGTACTTATCAAAAGATAAACCAGCCTATGTCCCCAAATATTCAATCTCTGTAAAAGAGACAATAAAACTTGTTCTGGATTCTGGCGGTATTCCAGTTATGGCTCACCCTTATTATGTACATTACACAGATATTAATTTGTTTAAATCTTTAATTGATTGCGGTCTTATGGGAATAGAGGCTTGGCACATAAAACATTCTGAAAGTGTTGTAAATAGGTTTACTGATATAGCTAAGAAGTTTAATCTTCTTGTAACAGGCGGCTCTGATTGCCATGGACCATACAAGAAAGAAATCCCCATTATGGGAAAGGTAAAAGTTCCTTACTCTGTATTGATAAGCTTAAAGAAGGCAAAAAAGTTTCTTTACAAAGATTGATTTATGGAATATATAAACAAAACAGTTTTTCTTAATTATTTAAACTGTCCTACTTTAGGTTGGAAGACAAAAAAAGATATGCTTCCAAAACTTTCAGGGCTTAATAATGAACTCTTAACTTTAGAAGGAAGGAATATACATAAAGAGGCATTAAAACTATTTCCAGACGTTGCGAGTGGGAAGAAACTTAAACTAGAAAATCTTAACGTTTCTTGCAAAGATTTGATCGCAGGCTTAGAAATAAATAAAGCTGTTTACGCTATGCCTTTTGTCACAGACAGTTTCTATGCAAAACCTGACATATTGAAGAAACTAGAAGATAATTCTTGGCATTTATTTGAAGTTAAATCAGGAAGCAGATATAAAATTAAATATACAAACGATATTTCTTTTAACGTGATGGTTTTGTCTAAACTCGGCATAAGAATAAGCAAGACAAGTGCATTGTATTTATCTAGCGATTATCGTACTGGAATGGATTCTTCTAAGCTATTTACTGAAGTTGACTGTTCTGAAAAGGTTGAAATAAAATCTCAGAAGTTTTTAAGCATTGCAGATAAAGCTTCTAAAGATTTGCAATCAGAAATTATGCCGCCACCTGTTTTAAAAAGGCACTGCAAAAATTGTCCCATATTTGACGTTTGTATAGGAAAAGATGCAAAAAAACATATATTTGATTTACCGAGGCTGTCTATAGTTCAGATGGATCAGCTGATAGCAATGGGTGCAGATACGATTGATAAGGTTCCGGATGATTTTGAACTCACTGAGAGGCAGAAGATAGTTAAAAATTGCGTTTTGACGAATACAAGGTATGTTTCTAATGATTTAAAAGCTGAGCTGGAAAATACAAAACAACCTTTTTATTATCTTGATTTTGAGTCTGTAACAACAATAATGCCTTTGTATCCAAACATATCTCCTCATACTCAAATTTTAACGCAGTTTTCTTTGGATAAAGCAGACGAATCTGGAAATATTTTAAAGCATTATGAATATATCGCTGACCAAACAAGGGACTGCCGTAAAGATATTGCCGAAAAGTTAATAGAATATTTAGATAAAGAAGGAAGTATAATAACTTACGCCAATGCCGAGCGTATAATAATTTCTAACCTGGCTTTACTCTTTTCTGAATTATCTGAAAATCTTAACAAAATAATTGAAAGAATTGTTGACTTGGAATTGATAATCAGAAAAAATTATTACGATATAAACTTTCATGGCAGAACATCTATAAAGAAAATTCTTCCTGTTTTAATACCCGACATGAGCTATGATACTTTGGATATTGGCGAAGGCGGTGATGCCTCGGCAGCATTCGCATTTATGGCTATGGGATTATATGATGAAGGAAAGATAAAAGAAACTAAAGATAATTTACTTAAATATTGCGCTCAAGATACGCTTGCTATGATACGTATCCATCAGTTTTTAATAAATGCTACAAAATGATAAAATACTTGCAATATGTTCATAATTGACAGCGATTAGGGGGGAAGGGTATGGCAAAAGACGAAAAACTTAAGGCATTAGATTTGGCTCTTTCGCAAATAGAAAAAGATTTTGGTAAAGAAGCGATAATGCGCTTGGGGGAAAAGCATTTAAAAGGAGAAGTTGATTTTATATCAACGGGCGCTCTTCCTCTTGATATAGCTATAGGCATTGGTGGAATTCCTAGAGGAAGAATAATTGAAATTTACGGTCCTGAATCTTCAGGAAAAACAACTTTAGCTTTATGCATGGTTTCAGAAACACAAAAACTTGGCGGGATTGCCGCATATATTGACGCTGAACATGCAATGGATCCTGAATACGCTCAAAAATTATGTGTGGACATAGATAATCTTTTAATATCTCAACCTGATTCGGGAGAACAGGGTTTAGAGATTGCAGATAAGCTTGTACGCTCAGGGGCAGTTGATATTATAATCGTTGATTCAGTAGCGGCTCTTGTGCCTAAAGCAGAAATTGAAGGTGAGATGGGAGATTCTTTTGTAGGGCTTCAAGCAAGGCTTATGAGCCAAGCGTTGAGAAAGCTTACTTCAAATATATCTAAATCAAAAACTTCAATTGTATTTATCAATCAATTAAGACAGAAGATAGGAGTAATGTGGGGAAATCCTGAGACTACTCCAGGTGGACTTGCGCTTAAATTCTATTCTTCGGTAAGACTTGATATAAGAAGAGTAGAATCAGTTAAAAAAGGTGATGATATTTTAGGAAACAGAGTTAGAGTAAAAGTTGTAAAGAATAAAGTTGCTGCTCCGTTTAAACAGGCTGAATTTGAAATAATGTTTGGGCAAGGCGTAGATAGACTAGGATACCTTATAGACATGGGCGTAAACGACGGACTAATTGAAAAAGCAGGAGCGTTTTTTAGTTACAATGGTGAAAGAATAGGGCAAGGCAGAGATAACGTTAAAGTATATTTGTCCAATAGCCCTCATATTGCAGATGAAATAGAGTCCAAAATAAGAGCAAAAGCTTTTGGCGATGAACAACAGGTTAAAGAGGAAGATAAAAAAGGGGAGCCAGTAAAAGAAAAGCCTACTAGATCTACAAAAAAGTAATTTGAGGATGATATGAAAATACTTATTACAGGCGGAGCGGGGTTTATAGGGTCAAATATAGCAGATGCTTTGTTAGCTAGAGGACATAATGTTATTGTTTTTGATAATTTATCTTCAGGCAAAAAAGAAAATGTAGATAAAAAAGCTAAATTTTATAAAGCGGATATTTATTATAAAAAAGAAGTGGATGAAATATTCAAGAAGGAAAAGCCTCAAATTGTAATACATCATGCTGCTCAAATAGATGTAAGAAAATCTGTAGATAATCCTTTTTTTGATGCAGAAGTTAATATCTTAGGTTCTATAAATGTATTAAATGCTTGCGTTAAAAATAAAGTAAAGAAAATTATTTTTGCTTCTTCTGGCGGTTCAATTTATGGAGAATGCAGGGCTTCTGCCCCTAAAGAAGATGTCAAGACCAATCCATTGTCGCCGTACGCTATAGCAAAAAATTCAGTTGAGAATTACATAAATTTTTATTCTGCTGTGTATGGTTTGGATTACACTATTTTAAGATACAGTAATGTATATGGTCCAAGGCAGGACCCATATGGAGAAGCCGGAGTAGTTGCTATTTTTGCTGCAAGAATGCTTAAAAATGAAGAAGTTACGGTTTTTGGAGATGGTAAGCAAATGAGGGATTACATTTATGTCAAAGATGTTGTAAATGCTAATTTAAAATCTTTAACAAAAGGTAAAAATAAAATTATAAACATAGGTACGTCAAAAGCAGTTTCAGTCAACGAACTTATTAAAGTTATGAGTAAAGTGTCAGGATGTAAGAAAGAGTCTCAATATAAGCCAAAAAGAGATGGAGAGTTGTTTAAAAGTTTCTTAAATATAAATAAGGCAAAAACTGTTTTGTCTTGGGTTCCTAAAGTTAATATAGAGCAAGGGATAAAATTAACTATTGACTATTTTAAAGAGACAATATAAATGAAAGCATTTGTTTTAGCTGCAGGTGTAGGAACGAGGCTTAGACCCTTGACGTCAAATATCCCAAAGCCTATGATACCTATTTTAGATAAACCTGCCTTATATTATACTTTTTCTAATCTTTGGAAGTATGGTTTTACCAGTGCTTGTGTAAATACATATTATATGTCGGATGTTATAACAGATTATTTCGGAAAAAATAAAACTGACATACGTCTTGAATTTTCTAAAGAGAAAACTCTTTTGGGAACAGCTGGTGCTATAAAGAAAAAAGAAGATTTTTTTGACGATACTTTCGTTGTAATGTCAGGTGACGGTTTGAGCGATGTTGATCTGAAAAAAGTGTTGGAATTTCATAGAAAAAAGAAGTCTTTAGCAACTATAGTGTTGAAAAAAGTACTTTCTCGGTTTGAGTACGGAATAGCTGTAACAAATAAAAGCGGCGAAATAAAAAAGTTTGTTGAAAAACCCTCTTGGAGCGATGTTTTCGACGATGAAGTAAATACTGGGATTTACGTATTTGAGCCTGAAATTTTTAATTATATTCCAAAAGATACTTTCTTTGATTTCAGTATGGATTTATTTCCTCTTCTGATGAAGAAAGGTAAAAAAATTTTTGGCTATTTGATGGATGAGTATTGGACGGATATAGGCAATATTTTTGAGTATAAAAAAGGTGTTTTTGACGCCTTGGACGGAAAGCTAAAGTTTGATTTAGGCTTAATAAATTGCAGTGGTAAATATATAAGTAAAACTGCTAAAATTGACAAGAGTGTTAAAATAAATGGACCGTGCTTTATAGGCGATAATGTTACTATAGAGAAGGAATCCCTAATAAAGCCGTATTCTGTTATTTTGGACAATGTTAAAATAGGTAAAAATACAATTATAGAAAGAACTATAATTTGGGAAAACTCAATAATAGGCGCAAGTGTAGATATAACAAATAGCGTTATAAGTTCCAATGCGTCAATTCATGCAGGAATATCGTTATTTGATTCTATAATGATGGAATCGTTAAGGAAAAAGGAAAAAAAAGGATAAGTTTATGTCAAGTGAGCAAGGGTATTTCTTTACATCTGAATCTGTTACTGAAGGTCACCCTGATAAAGTGTGCGATATAGTTTCTGATACTATTTTAGATGCAATTTTAAAACAAGATACAAGAGCAAGAGTTGCCTGCGAGACGTTTATTTCCAAAGGTGTGCTTATAGTTGGTGGGGAAATTACTACAACTGCTAAAATAAACGTAAGAGAAGTTATAAAGGGAGCCATTAAAAAGATAGGTTATGATAAATCTTCATTTGGTTTTGATTATAACACATGCGCTATAATGGACACAATAAATACGCAGTCTCCTGATATTGCAATGGGTGTTGATACCGGAGGAGCAGGCGATCAAGGATTGATGATAGGGTTTGCCTGCAAGGAGACTTCTGAATTTATGCCTTTGCCTATAACTCTTGCCCACGAACTTTCAAGAAGGCTTGCAGAAGTAAGAAAAAAAGGCATATTGCCATACTTATGTCCAGACGGAAAAACACAAGTAACTGTTGAATATCTTAATTGGAAGCCGAAAAGAATAGGTGCAGTTGTTTTATCTACACAGCACACAGAAGATATATTAGATAAAACTGGAGAGCATATAACAAAGAAATCTAAAGAAGAAATTTTTGATAATATTATTTCGCATGTTCTTGGTGGCTTGATTGACAAGAACACAAAAATATACATAAATCCTACTGGGAAATTTTTATACGGAGGACCCTCTGCAGATACAGGTCTTACAGGAAGAAAAATAATAGTTGATACTTATGGAGGAATGGCGGCTCATGGCGGCGGTGCATTTTCAGGTAAAGATTACACCAAAGTAGATAGGAGCGCTTGTTATATGGCAAGACATATTGCCAAAAATATAGTTGCTGCGGGATTTGCTGAGAAATGTACTGTTCAGCTTGCTTACGCTATAGGAGTTGCTGATCCTGTTTCAGTAATGGTTGATACTCATCATTCCGGTAAAGTTTCCGGCGCTGTTTTAGAGCCTCTTGTTAAAGAGATATTTCCTTTGACGCCAAAAGGTATTGCAAAATATTTGCAGCTTTGTAAGCCCATTTATGCCCAGACAGCTGCTTATGGACATTTTGGAAGAAGAGAAAAAGGTTTTACTTGGGAAGATACAAATAAAGTTTCTGACCTTCAAAAAGAAGTAAAAATCTAAAATACTTAAATTTTTGAAAGTTCTCAAATGTAGAATATATCTATCTGTTTTAAAAATACCAAACTGCAAGAAAAATTCTCGCAGTTTGGTATTAAGCTTTATAAAGGTTTCTTTTCAGGCATTCCAGATTTGCGAGGGAATTGTGATGGCGTGTCTTTATATTTTTTAAAAACCAAAATACAATAATCAAGTTCTTGCTCAGGCAGATTGTAAGCAATAGTTTGGTCTAATTTTGCTCCAAGGTATTTCAATGCATTTTCAACCGACGGTAATCCCTCTTCCGCACTTTCGGCTGATTTTTTTGTTTTATGTACTACAAAATACCCGCCTACTTTTAAAAGAGGGATAGAAATCTCAAGGTTTGGGGAAAATTTACTCACAGCTCTGGATAAAACAAAATCATATTGCTGTCTATATTTGGGACTTTGTCCTATTTCTTCAGCTCTTGAATTTAATATCTCCATACAAAGGTTAAGTTTATTGTTTACATTTTCGAGAAACTTACACTTCTTAGTTATAGACTCTATTAGTGTCATTTTAATGTTAGGCAAAACGATTTTCACAGGTATTGCGGGCATTCCCGAACCTGTACCAATGTCGGTCGTTTTTAAAACAGCGTTTTTGCCAGCTATCTCGTTTATGATCTTAGCGCTATATAGACTGTCGCAAAAATGTCTGTAAATTAAATCTTTTTCGCTTTTAAATGAAATAAGATTTAGAAATTTATTCCATTCTATAAGCTCAGCAAAATACACCTCAAACTTCTCTTTCATTTCTTGAGAAATGAAATTTATAATATTATCTAAGGCGTATTTTTGAAATTCATTAAATAGTTTTTCTTTTTCCATACTTGCTAGATAATTATTTTACGCTTTTAAGCAACTCCTCTGCACGCTTATTTTGGGCGTCAGGACTTATCATTGCGTTTTTCTGATAATCGTCAGCCTGTTTTTAGGCTTCAGCTCTTACTTTCGCCGCATCTTTTAGAGTCTCATTTTTGCTTTTTTAATGGCGGCTTAGTTCGTTTCGGCAAACAAACATGCCGATGTTGACATAAAAATAAACCACGTCGCAAACAATCCTGCTACAAATTTTTTCATTTGCATCTCCCTTGTTTTTGAGCGAGTCTATCTGTCCTATCGTATTTTATTTTCAGAATAATTTGAGTGCTAGATATTATCAGCATAACTATATTTGTAATATATATTGCGGGTTTGCCGAATAAAAATCCGTATGTAGTCCAAAGAATAGTACTTATTGTATAAATGATAAATGTCTGTATTGATATATCTTTTGCTGATTTCATTTTATAAGTTTTGTAAACTTGCGGAATAAAAGCAATCATTGAAAAAAAACCTGCGGTAAATCCAAGCCATTCTAGCTGTTCCATCTTTTTATCTCCTCAATTGATAACGCCATATAAGTTTTACGCAACAAAAAAGATTTTATTGCATGCGTTGGACAGTAAGAAATACATCTCATGCACAGTTGGCATTTCATTCCGTTAAAAACAGGATAATTGTCTTCAACTTGAATATTTTTTACTGGGCATATTTCAAAGCAAAGCCTGCATTTTACACATTTGTCTTTATTTAAACCAAATTTTACAATTTTTTGAAAAATTTTTCCTCTCCATCTATTTATTATAAAGTCCGTTATTGCAAAAGAAAATTTAAAAAACAAATTGGTTTTACAAGGTTTTGTGCTTCCATCAATCAATTGTTTAGTGAAGACTTCAATTTTTTTGTAGGCTTTTTCTATTTTTAAAATATTCTTTTCTTTTTTTTGTACAGCTATAAAATTATTAGGCATTAAAAAGCCTTTTGTTCCTATAACATTATATCCTTTATTTTTAAGAATGCCTCCGAAGTTTGCTGCAGCATTTAGAGAAGAATCTCCCATAGTTGTAAAGACGAAAATTTCAGCGCCGTTACCCTGAGGCAAATTGTTTATAAAGTCTTTCACAATAGGAAAAGTATTCCAAAACGCAACGGGAAAACCTATACCTATAGTATGTGACAGATCTATTCTATGAGGCTCAGATCTTGTCATGTTTTTAACATTGACTAAATATTTGTTACCTTGCAAAGCATTTGCAATTTTTTTTGCCGCAAGATAGGTATTCCCTGTTCCCGTAAAACAGTAAATGTCAACAATTTTATTTTTCAAGTTTTTTCTGCTTTTTCTCTTTTTTCTGTTTCTCAAGATAAATTGTAAGTATTGCTATATCTGACGGTTTTATTGCGTGAATTCTTGAAGCCTGCCCAATAGTTTGAGGACAAACTTCTTTTAGCCTTTGTTTTGTTTCAGTTGAAAAAGAATCAATTTTATCGTAATCAAAATCTTTAGGAATTTGTCGGTCTTCATTTTTCTTCATTTTATTTGCCATCTTATCTTGGATTTCTATGTATCCTTTGTATTTTTTGTATATATAAACTTCTTCTTTAGCTTTTTCTAATGACCAAGGACACAAATCCTCATCTGAAGGCAAATTGTCCGTTTTTCCTTCATAAATATTTGACAAAGTCTGTCTGTAAAGATCAAACTTTTTGTATGCTTTATCAGAAATAAGCCCCAATGAATGACCAATATCCATAAGTCTCAAGTCCGTATTATCGTTTCTTATTGAAAGTCTGTATTCAGCTCTTGATGTAAACATTCTATACGGCTCGTCCATTCCTCTTGTTGTTATATCATCTATAAGTATGCCTATATAAGATTCGTTTCTTTTAAGTATAAGAGGATCTCTACCTAAAATTTTCAACGCTGCGTTAACACCTGCAATAAAACCTTGAGAAGCGGCTTCTTCGTAACCTGTGGTGCCGTTTATCTGTCCGCCTAAGAAAAGATTTTCAATTGTTTTTGTTTCTAAAGTTTTCTTTATTTGAAGAGGGTTAGAATAGTCGTATTCAATGGCATAGCCGTATCTTATGACTTTTGCATTTTCAAGACCTGCAATTGAGTTTATCATTTGCTGCTGCAAATTAAATGGCAATCCTGTATAGAGACCATTTAAATAAACCTCGTTAGTATTGTAACCTTCTGGCTCTATAAATATATGATGGCTAGTTTTCTCAGGATAACGCTCTATCTTTTCTTCTATTGCAGGACAGTATCTAGGACTTTTACTGTTTACTTTTCCTATTGGGATAGAAGATAATTCTAGGTTATCTCCGACTATTTTGTGAGTTACAGAATTTGTATAAGTCAACCAGCAAGAAAGTTGCTTTAGATTTTTTCTCCACTGCTCTATTTCGGTGAAATGCGAGAAAGGTTTCGGTTTTTCATCACCTGACTGTTCAGTCATTTTTGAATAATCTATAGAACGAGAGTTAATTCTCGGAGTTGTTGTTGTTTTAAATCTGTCCAGGACAAGTCCGCAGTCTTCGCTTAACGATCTTGATAGATAGGCTGCTGGTCTTTCATTAAATCTTCCTCCGTCAAAGTGCATTTTTCCAAGATGTATAGTACCTTTTAAGAATGTTCCTGTAGTTACTACTACAGCATCAGTCTCAATGGCTTCTCCTGTAAGTATTTTTACTCCACAGGCTTTTCCGCTCTTTGCTATCAAAGCCGTAACTTCAGATTGTAATATTTCAAGATTAGGTTGATTTTGGAGAGATTTTGACATCAAAACAGAGTAAAGCTCTTTATCGCATTGCGCTCTTGGGGACCATACAGCCGGACCTCTTGAACTGTTCAATATTTTAAACTGGAGTCCAGCATGGTCTGTAATCCATCCCATTTCTCCACCCATAGCGTCTATTTCTCTTACCATCTGACCTTTTGCAATTCCTCCTATGGCAGGATTACAGGGCATTCTGGCTATTGAATCAACGTTTAAGGTAATTATTAGCGTTTTGAGTCCCATTCTGGCACATGTTAATGCCGCTTCGCATCCTGCATGGCCAGCTCCAATAACCACAACTTGATATTTTCTTTCCATTTAACTATCCTCTCTAAAATTATAAGTAATTAAGAGGGGAATTCTAGCTTTTTGCATGATAAAAAGCAAATTTAGCTTTATATTTTGTTGTTTCTTCTGTTTTATCTTAACACTAAACAAAATAAAAATGGAAAAATTTGTTTTAGACTTAGGAAGTTTTTAATGTTGCAAAATTCAATATTTGACACGGAAAAGGATAAAGTAATAAAATGGCGATGTTTATTGAGGATAATTTAGTAAAAAATTACTATGGATATATGCAAAAATATGTTTATGTTAAGGAGAAGAAAATGAAGAAGATGATAACTCTTTCTTTGATAGGATTGTTTGTTTTTGTAGTCGGATGTAAGAAACAGGATATAAAGCCTGATGATACTATAAAGTCTATAGAAACAGTTAATTTTAGTGATGAGCCTTCCGTAAGAGGCGATTCTGAAATAGACAGCAATCTTAAAATCGTGTATTTTGATTTTGATAAAAGTGATTTGACCAGCGACTCTTTTGAAGTTTTAAAGGAAAATGCAGCCTATTTATCTAAAAAGTCTTCTCTAAAAATTGTTGTTGAAGGTCATACAGACAATAGAGGAACAGCAGAATACAATCTTTCATTAGGTCAACGCAGAGCTTTAAAAGTTAAAGATTACTATGTAAAATTTGGAATTGTACCTGATAGAATAGCTACAATTTCTTATGGCAGAGAAAAGCCTATCATTGATGAAAATAATGAGGTTGCCTGGTCAAAGAATAGAAGAGCCGAAACAAAAACGCTTAAGAAATAAGATGAATATAAAAGTTATCTTTTTATTGTTTTGCTTTGTAATTATAGTTTGTTCTGGTTGTATTCCTTTAAATTCGCATGATGTTACAGATTTAAAGGGAGAAGTTGCTCAATTGCAAATAGAATGCAAAGAGCTTAAACAAAATCGTGCAGATTTGCATGCAAAGATTGATTCTGCTGTAAATTCTTTAGAATCTCTTAGTGCTTTAGTTCATGAGTTGCAGAATAAAATTTTTTTATTAAATCAGACACTAAAAGATTTTAAACCAGATTTGGATAATAAGACAAATAGTATTGCTTTGCCCACCTCTGTTTATCAAAGCGCTTACAGCGATTATGTATCAGGTAATTACGAGCTTGCCTATAGCGGTTTCCAGTCTTTTATTGAAAAATATCCTAATGCAGAACTTGCGGCGCAAGCGCAATTTTACTTAGGTGAGTGCTTTTATTCTCGCAAAATGTGGTCAAATGCCATAAAAGAGTACGAAAAAGTTAAAGGACTATATAGTAAATCTAATTTGGTAGCCTCAGCCCAACTTAAGATTGCTTTATGTTATGAAAATCTTGGAATGAAACAAGAAGCTCTAAAATTGTTTTCTTTAATAGTTGATAACTTCCCTAAGAGTCCTGAGTTTTTAACGGCGAAGGAAAAGATTAAGACTTATACTAATGCTGAAAATAAATAGTTTCTTTTCGTGTTTTATTGTTTCAATATTGCTGCACGTATTATTTTTTTTCTTTATTTTTTGCGGAAAAAAATCCCCAGTTTATCTTTTTACGCCGATAGATGTTACGTTTTACTCTCCAAACCAAAACATGGAAGAACTTTCAACTTTGTCGTCAATTGAAGAAACTTCTGTCAATAATACAAAAGATGCAAGCGATATCAAAGGGTCGGCTAAGGAAGATATTAAAGAGCAAATAAAAGAGATTACTAAAACTAAAGACGAAGTTCTTGTAAAAAAGAAAAAAAATCCCATTAAGAAAGTAAAAGACTTACAAGAAAATAATAATAAGGACAAAAATATAAAAAACACAAAAAAAACGGAACCTGTGAAAAAAGCCTCATCCAAACCATCTGTTCCGGTTGAAACTGCGCAGCCTTTGAAATCTGACGGTTTATCTAATGGTAACGGTTCTTTATATACACGAGCTTTTTTTGATACCAATGATTTTAAATATCCTTATTACACAAACCAAATAAAAAGAAAAGTAGCAGCTCAATGGCGTTGGACTGAAAGTTATGGCGGTTTAAGAGTTTTGTTGTATTTCAAAATAAATAGAGACGGTTCTGTTGGTGATATTTTGGTAAAAGAATCTTCAGGTAATGAAGATTATGATAAAAATGCTTCAGATACAATACGTAGAGCGTCTCTATTTGCACCTCTTCCGGAAGGATATGAAGGCGAATCTTTGGGAGTTTTCTTTGAATTTAAATATTAGGATCGAATAATGATAATAAAAAAAAATATTTTTTTTGCTATTGCGTTTTTATGTTGCTTTTCATTGGTCTATGCTCAAAATGATGTGTATTTATCTATATCCTCTCCAAGCAAAAGAAGATCAGATATTGCCATAGATAATTTTACTGCCGCAGATAAAAGTATAAACTCAATAAAATATGCAAAACTCTTTAAAGACACAATACAAAACGACCTCGTTCTTTCAAGGTATTTCAACATAATGCAAGAAACGCCGGAAAATTCTGATACTAATATAAATGAAAAGTTATCATATTTTGCAAAGTCGGGCGTATCGGTTCTTCTTAGCGCTACGGTATTTTCAAGTGGCGACAGCATAACTATTGAATTGAAAATGTTTGACGTTGAGTCTGGCGAAGTAATTTGGAGCAGCAACTATAAAGGAGAAAGTTCTAATTATAGATATACGGCTCACATGGCGAGCGATGAAATAGTAAAAAGATTTATCGGAGATACGGGGGTGGCTTGTACAAAAATAGTTTTTGTAAATAACAGCACGAAACATAAAGAACTTTACATTATAGATTACGATGGCTACAATATTCGTAGACTTACAAGGGATAACAAAATAAATATTCTTCCTAGATGGTCTCCAAAGGGTGAGATGATAATTTATACAAGTTATTTGTACAATAATCCTGATTTGTTTTATTTAAATATTATAAAAAACAGACGCGGAATTATTTCAAAATATCAAGGTTTGAATGCGACTGGCGTTTTTTCTCCAGATGGCAGTAAAATATTGCTTACTTTATCAAGGGGAAATTTTCCGAACTTATACCTTATAAACACTGTTGGAGAAATTCTTCAGAAATTGACGGCAGGTTTCTGCATAGACACAAGTCCGTCTTTTGCTCCAAACGGACAGGAAATAGTTTTTATTTCAGACAGAGGTGGGTCTCCTCAGCTTTACATAATGAACGTAGATGGCGGTAATGTGAGAAGACTTGCTACAAACGGTTTTTGCGATTCTCCCGCATGGTCTCCGCGAGGCGATAAAATTGTTTTTACAATGAGACAGGGTAGAGGTAACTATAATTTATATGTCTATGATTTGCCTACGGCTAAAATAACAAGGCTTACTAATAATCAAGAAAAAAATGAAAACCCATCATGGTCTCCAGATGGCAGATTTGTAACATTTTGTTCAAACAGATCGGGTAAAAACGAAATTTATATTATGGCTATAGATGGCTCAGGCACGAGAAAGCTTACGGAAATACCGGGAAATTCTTACACTCCATCATGGTCTCCTATCTTAGGTAAATAAAAAGCGAGGTTGTAGATGAAATTTTCAAATTCATTTAAATTTTTAGTGGCTATTCTTTTGTTGATAATAATGTCTAGTTTTGTTTTTCATTCTCCTATATATCTTTACGATTTAATAACTGGTCTTAAAACTCCAGAATTTTCAATATCATGGCCTGCTATAAGGATTTTTATAGAACCATTTTATTCCTTTTCTTTTTACGTTTTAACTTTAAATAAACTTTTCTATAAACCTGCAATAGTTTCTTGGATTTTATGGATATTATGCGTAGTTTTAATTTATTGTTTTCTTAGTAAAAAAACTGTTTATAAAACTGTATATAACGTTGTCTATTCGTTGGCATTTTTTACCGCATTATTTTCTTTTATTGCTTTAATACCTGTTCCCGGTCCAAAACTTTTAAAACCTAAAGGGTATATTGCCATTGACACCCATTCTCACACAGTAAGCTCCCATGATAGCGTAACGCCTGCAATGATAAGTTTAAAAGCTCATTTATGGCAGGGGATTGACGGGTTTTTTAACACCGAGCATAATCATACAATGGGATTTGCCAAATTCCCTGAATACGCAAAGTTTAAGATTGTCTATCCGGGTATGCAAATTCAAACAAGAGATGGCATTTCAATTGTTTTATTGTCGTCAAAAGAATTTGACGGACGAGATTACAAAAATTTGGGTTTAGTAGATACAGTGAAAAAAGCTCATGACAACAATATATTTGTTATAATGCCTCATTGGTGGAAATGGCATAAATATACATTTGAAGAACTCAAAAATTTTGGAATAAATGGTTTTGAAATCTATAATTGCGGATATAGAAATTTTGATAAAAATGAACAAAAAACCTTAATAAATTTTGCAAAAGAAAATAATTTAACAATGTTGGGCGTTACGGATTGGCATGGGTGGGGATATATGTCTGACGTTTGGACTATTATGGAAGGCGACTCGTTAGAAAATATTGAAAATCTGTTTACAAAAAAGCCTAATACTAAAGTTATTTTGTATAGAAGAGAGCAGTCAGGTTCTCTTATAAGATTTATTTTTGAACCTTTTTCCTTTTTTTATTACTATATGAGTGATATAGATTTTAAACATTTAGTATCTCTTATTGTTTGGATTACCGCACTATTTTTGATTTTTAGAAACTATTTTTTATATTTAAAGAAGTTTTTTGCTTTATTTATGACTATTGTTTACGCTTATGGAGTGATTTATTTTTACATAATTACAAGAAATGTTGCCGATACAAACACAATCGCAATGAAGTCAGTCGCGTCGGTTATGGCAGGTCTGTGTGTTTTATGGTTTATTTTGTGGAGGGTTAGTGGAGATAAAAAACTATAAAAAATTTTTAAATGAAGATCATACTATTTAGTAAAAATAAAGTGAAGAAAATGTATTGAGCTTAAAAAGGAAAAATAATGCTAAAAAAGATTTTAAGATTTTTCTTTATTGATTATGTTCTAAGGGAAGACATTGCTTTTTTAAAGAAAATATCATTATTTCGTGAACTTTCTGACAGATCATTAGCAAAGTTGGCTCTGATTATTTTTAAGAGAAATTATTTAGCTGGAGAAAAAATTTACGAAATTAATAATGAGGCGAATGTACTCTATCTTGTAAAAAGCGGTCAAATAGCCCTTTCTAGCGGGAATACAAACAAATTTGTGGAAAAAGAGGGCTTTTTTGGCGAAATGTCTTTGCTTGAAAATACTAAACATACATTTTTGGCAACTGCTTCAAAAGATAGCGAGCTTTATTTAATATACCGAGCAAAATTTGAGGATATGACTGAATCAAACAGTAAAACAGGTTTAATAATAATTAAGAATTTAGCTTCTATGTTTGCAGCCAAATTAAAATGCTCAGAAGTTTAAAGGAGCTAAAATGACGGAAAGTACGAAAAACAGAGTCTTTATTATTTTGGTAATTCTCTTTTTAGGGTGTTGTTTGTTCCTTTATTTAGCAAGAAGCATTCTTGCACCATTTCTTATAGCTGCATTTATTACGTATTTAATTTCTCCTATAGTTACTAAAATACAATCTTTTGGATACAAAAGATTTGTTGGTGTTGCTTTAGTTGCTGTTGTTCTTGTTTCAATATTTGCCGGAGTTTTAACAATACTTATTCCTATTTTAATTAATGAACTTGAAAGCTTTCAAGTTAATGCAGATAAGTATTATGAATATTTTCTAAACTACCTGGAGTCTATACACGAGAAAATTAAATTAATTTTCCCTGTTTTAAAACACTACAATGTTTCAAATGCGGTTATATTTGAATCAAAAGATTTTTTACTATATACGGCACAGCAAATTCCTAATTATCTAACAAGCATTTTTTCAATTTTTTCAATAATCATTTTGATCCCCATGCTTGTGTTTTTTATGCTACTTAGTGGAAACAAATATTTTAAATCATTAGTTGCGTTGTTGCCGTCAAACTATGTGGAAACGATTTTATCAATACTTTATCAAATAGACGCTATATTTGGCAGGTACATACGTGGACAGATTATAGAAGCATTTTTTGTAGGAAGTATGTCTGCATTGTCTTTAGGTCTTTTAGGAGTTAATTTTGCTTTACTTATTGGTATTATTGCAGGGATTGCAAATCTTATACCATATTTAGGTCCTATTGTAGGACTTACTTTAGCTGTTGTGTTAGGAGCTGTACAATACCAAACTTTTGCTATAGTTATTAAAATAGTTATAGTATATGCAATTATAAAATTTTTAGACGACAATTTTATACAACCATTAATTGTTGGGCATAATGTAAATTTGGGTCCTGTCAGTATGGTTTTTGCCATGCTTGCCGGCGGACATGTTTTTGGTTTTTTTGGCATAGTTTTTGCTGTTCCTGTTGCTGCTATATTCAAATCTGTTTTTGTAATGTTGGTAAAAAGAAGTCAGACATAATAATCAGAGATTCATACATATCGCACCTTGCATGCTTTTGGTTTAAATTTTTATAAATAGAAGGTGGCATTTATGGCAAAAAGATTAGGTATTATAACTTCTGGCGGCGATGCTCCAGGCATGAACGCAGCTATAAGAGCTGTAGTCAGGCAGGGTATTACTTTAGGATATTCAATAATAGGCGTAAAAAGAGGTTTCAAAGGACTTCTTGATAATGAATACGTAAACCTTACAGCTCGTTATGTCAGCGGCATAATAAATTCAGGAGGAACAATACTTCACACGGGCAGATGTCCCGAGATGAAAACAAAAGCAGGCATGAACAGAGCTATTAAAGCTATAAAAGATCTTGAATTAAACGGTTTAATAATTATTGGCGGCGATGGGTCTTTGGCTGCGGGAGACATGTTATCAAAAAAAGGCATAAAGGTTATGAATATAGCGGCTTCAATAGATAATGATATTTATGGGACTGATGAAACAATAGGTTATGACACAGCTTTAAATACTGCGGTTGAATCTATAGACAAAATAAGAGATACGGCTACAAGTCACGACAGAATATTTGTTGTTGAAATTATGGGTAGAGAGCATGGCTTTTTAACGGCTGATGTAGGTCTTGCTGCAGGCTGCGAGTTTATAATAGTACCAGAGATGAAAACGGATTTGCATAAACTTGCAAAAGGACTTAAAGAGGGAAAAGAAAAAGGAAAAACTTCGGAAATTATAGCTTTTGCTGAAGGTTGTGGTTCTTCTTGCGCGTTTGGAGACAAAATTGAGAAACTTACAGGGTTTGAGGTAAGAGTGAGTACGTTGGGATATATACAACGTGGGGGGATCCCGACAGCAAGGACAAGAATACTTGCTTCAAAGTTTGGTCATATGGCAGTAGATTTGTTTCATAAAGGAAAGAAAAACCAACTTGTTGGGATAACAAAAGGAACTGTTTCTGCTATACCAATAAGTCGGGCTGTAAGCAGAGAAAAAAAGTTTGATGATAAGACGTTTAAAGTCTTAAAAACCTTGTCAGTTTAACCAAGAATATGTAAAATTGCTAAAAGCTATGTAAGTGAGAAAAATCATAGTTTTATATGGTTTTTTGCCTTAAGTTGTTCTGTTTTGCGGTTTGAATATTTTAAAGGAAGAAGAGATGAATGATGTTTTTGAAAAGATTAAGCGTGGAACAAACGAAATTATCTCTATTGAAGAGCTTGAAAAAAAGTTTTCTTCAGGAAGAAAACTAAGGATAAAGCTTGGCGTTGATCCTACTGCTCCTGATTTGCATTTAGGTCATACCGTAATTATCAATAAATTAAAAACTTTTCAAGATTTAGGTCATCAAATAATATTTTTGATAGGTGATTTTACCGCAAGGATTGGTGATCCTTCTGGTAGATCTGAGACTCGCCCTATTATGACCGAAGAACAGATTCAAAATAATATCAAAACATATACTGATCAAGTTTTTAAAATCTTGGACAAAAAAAAAACTGAAATTGCTTACAACAGCAATTGGCTAGGGACGCTTGGAATAAATGGACTTTTAAATCTTGCTGCAAAAAGTACAGTAGCGCAAATGCTTGTAAGGGATGATTTTGAAAAGCGTTATAAGGAAGATAGATCTATAAGCATACTAGAATTCTTGTATCCTTTGCTTCAGGCATATGACTCTGTAGCGTTAAAGGCTGATCTTGAGCTTGGCGGAAATGATCAAAAATTTAATTTGCTTTTAGGAAGACAGATTCAAAGAGATTACGGAATAAAAGAGCCTCAAATAGTAATTACTATGCCTCTTTTGGAAGGACTAGATGGAGTCAGAAAAATGTCAAAATCCTATAATAATTACATAGCATTAAACGATACTCCAAAAGACATGTTTGGAAAAATAATGTCAATCTCCGACGATCTTATGTATAAGTATTACGAACTTCTTACTCAAGACGACTTAAGTCTTGTTAAGGCTATGCATCCTAAAGAGGCAAAACTTGCTTTGGCTGAAAAAATTGTTGAAAGATACCATGGTAAAGAAGTGGGGTTAAAAGAGAAAGAAGAATTTAACAAAGTATTTGCCAAGAAAGACATTCCTGAAGATATAGAAGAATATTTAGTTTATGACACGACATTATTAAAAGTGTCGGAGTTTCTTGTTAAAAGCTGTATGGTTTCAAGTAAAAATGAAGCAAGGCGGCTTATAGAACAAGGTGGAGTAAAGATAGATTCTCAAAAAGTTGAAAGGGATTTGATAGTTGATTTTTCTAAGTCGTTTATATTGCAGGCTGGGAAAAGAAAGTTTAAGAAAATAGTAAAGAAATAAGAAGCAATCTTTTCAAATCAAGCTGAATTAGTTTGCTGGATAGAAAGAAAAACAGGAGAAAAGAGCTATGAGTCTTAAAAAAACAGCAGCATATTTGTTGACGGGAATTTTTGTAGTTGTCCTTTTTGCATGTTCTGGACCTCAGGTAACAAGAGTAGATTCTAACGAAGAAATTGATTTAAGCGGAGACTGGAACGATACAGACTCTAAACAGGTTGCTCAAGAGATGATTAACGATTCTTTTGCAAGCAGATGGGTGGAAGATTATAAGATGGCAAATGGAAGAAAACCAAGAGTTATAATAGGTTCTGTTTTGAACAAAACTGAAGAGCATATCAGCACTGAGACTTTTATAAAAGATCTTGAAAGAAGTTTTATAAATTCAGGAAAGGTAACTTTTGTTGCTTCTAGAGATCAGAGAACTGAAATAAGAGAAGAAAGAGACGATCAGTCTCTTAATGCCAAAAATTCCAAAAAGAAAGGCAATGAAACTGCAGCTGACTTCATCTTGAAAGGGCAGATAAATTCTATATTTGATGCTAATAAAAAAGCTCAGCTTAAATACTATCAGGTTGAACTTGAATTGATTGATTTGGAAACTAGCGAAACAGTATGGGTGGGTCAGAAGAAAATAAAAAAAGTAGTGGCGAAGAGAAAATATAAAGCTTAAATAAGTTTCAATTAGTCTCCGTACTATTTTCATTGTCGCGTCTTTGCATTTGCGCGGTCATACTAAACTTGACTTGTCGTTTTAGGCAACGTTTTTTGTATCAAAATAGCAATAAAGCTGGCGACGCAATATTGACAGCTTATAGTGTCTGTTTTTGTTACCGATTTACTATATTAATTGATTTGAAAAGATATTAAAATTCAAAAGTAAAAAAAGAATTGTTTAGGCGACATTTATGGAAAATACGACTACGGTAATAGAAGATAAAGACTTTGTTAGATTAGAAGAACTTGGATGTTTTAAAAATCGTCCATTCAAATTTTCTAAATCAGAAGAAGTTTTGGGGTTACATGAATTGACTGAGAAAAAACTTAAACAAGAGTCGTGTTATAAAACATTATCATTCCTCAAAGATATACTAGATATTCCTTTTAGTTATGATAAAGGTAAATATGTCCCGCTTATGTCTGGTGTAATAGATGGTGAATTCCACAGAACGTTGCTGCCAGAGGACATACCCCCTGAACAAGCCGAAATACTGTTTAGTGTGTTCAAAAGAATATAATTCATAGGAAATGTTTTATGCAAGAGAGTCAAGTGAAAAAAGAATTATTTAACGGCATTGATTTTCGCAGATTGGCTTCCAATGACGATTTTAAGGAAGACAGCGTTAGGGAAGTCGTAATTGTGCCTATGCTTAAAAAACTTGGATATAGAGAAGAAAACATAATTCGTAGTAAAACGTTGCGACATCCATTTCTAAAAATTGGCAGCAAAAAGAGAGCGGTAAATCTTGTGCCTGATTATATATTAAAAGTTGATAATGGTTATGCTTGGGTTTTGGATGCAAAATCGCCAAAAGAGAAGATAATAAATGATGAGAACGTGGAGCAGGTGTACAGTTATGCCTGTCATAAATATTCCGCTTGGAAACTACGGGCGTGAGCCCGTAGAGGAAACAAACTCCCAAGACTTGTTTTTCCGTAAGTATGTTAAAATAGACGAATGCAAAAAAGGAAACAAGCTC
>JAITDI010000030.1 GCA_031282625.1 Candidatus Endomicrobiellum meruensis
GAAAAGTTTCCAAATCCCACTACACGATGGGAAAACTGATAGTAAACGGGGAACAGTTTTGCGACACGTTAGAAAACACGAAGAAAATAATACCTGCTGGAACTTACAAAATAGCGTTAATTTGGTCTAACAAATTTCACAGAGAATTGCCAGAACTTTTAAATGTTCCAAGTAGGATGGCGATAAGGATACACAGGGGAAATTCAGTAAAAGATACGCAAGGGTGTATTCTTGTAGGGATAAACGACAAAGCTGGTTGGCTTAGTAATTCCGCTAAATACGAACAGAAGATTGTGACTTTAATTAAACAATACAAAGAATGTTGGATAACTGTTGCATAGAAGCCAATATGTTAAGAAACCTTATGCCAAAGATTTTTAGCTGTACCACAAAAGAAACCGCACCCATTTCGAGTGCGGTAAACAAAATTTTGGATTCGGCTTTAGATTCTTACGACTTCTGATGGTAAGCAATACCAATTATCGTTCCGAAACATCTCCGTACTAGTAAAATTTTTGCCTATTAATGAAAACCAATCCTCAGTCGCATAACCTAAAGCTTCTTTACAGATACCTCCAGAAAATAATGCAAAATAGATTTGGGAAAATTCATGATGACTGTTAGAGAAGAATGAACCCGATGTACTTTCTATACTGTGTAGTTCCGACGCTTTTACAAAAAACACCTTGGCAAGTATTCTTTCAATTATTTCGGTCGCTTCATCTTTATACATGCCACATACTTGAAAAGTATACTTTATCAATCCATCTTCTACCTTTCGCAACTTTGTACGATCCTCTTCTAGCTGCTTTGCATCACGTACCTTTGGTGGTCTTGCAAACCTCCAAACGTATCGTACAAAGTCTTGAACACACCTAACAAATCCTTTTTGTATATCACAAGCACCATGATGTTTATTATAAGCACAACTAGGATTATCCGAAAGACCCAAAAGAAGATCATTGCTGTCATCGAGAGGAACCCCTGCACCCAAACAATTATAATCTCTTATGTTAATGTTCCTTAAGTTTGAGCTTAAATCAAAATCTTTATTTTCCTCCACTGCTTGTCTTAGACTCTCAAAAGCAGCAGTACAACAATTATTCCTAAATCCATGATATTTATTTTTCGTTCTCACTCTATCTTTAAATGCATCATACCAGCTATTCCATATTTCCGTTACATTATCTTTGCTTGCTAATACAGTCAAACCGTCTTTTTTAGCAAGAGTCATTCCTTCCAACACAAATGGCGTACAAGAAACTGTAAGTTTACTCCTTTTCTCTAAATCAAGCAACCACTCATTTTCATCACCATCCTCCGTTTTTTTCGTTAACTTTCCATTTTCCATTATTCTGGAAAACCCTCTAGCTGCGATTACTTCTATAAGTAACTTACCAGCAGTTTCTTCTAGTAGCCTGCCAAATAGTAAAAAGCAATGTCTACACGGTCTATGCCAAAAACTATCTTTGCTATCTACTACTATAAACTTGCCACCATAACCCTCTTCCGATGCATCACTAGGATATATGTTAGTCCACGGCTCATCTAGGTCACGAGTAGCAAAAAAAACACCCAATCGTTCTTCTGCCACCGCAACAGAAGGAGGCAAAAATAATGTACAACAAATGCTAACAAACACCACTAACGCTAATACTTTTTTCACAACAATGCAACCTCCAATTATTGATTTGCTATGCATATTTTCTCTACAGAAAGCCTCTAAAAAACTGCTAAATAAGACACGACACCATTATCGTTTATATCTATTCTTATCGTTTTTTCATTAAAAATTTTGTTTTCCAGTGTGCATTTACAGCAGGCATTTCCTTTTTCATATAGGTTCGATAAAGCCGATAAAAGTCCACTGCCCTCGATAATTATGTCCATATCTTTTTCTATTTTTTTCAATTGGATATTTGTCTTTTGGGCATTATTATTACGGATATCTATCCCTTCGCGTTTATAGTTGCTATTGATCTGCAATAGAATGCCCTCTGCGACATCTCTGCGGACAGGGATGCCATTGATCTTCACAGTGTACAACTCTTCAATACGGTTGTCACCTATGGCAATTCCGCTGTAGGTAGTTATCAACAAAACAACGAACACAGTAACAGTTCCACAAAATAAGTTAATAAATTTCATACAGTCCTCCTCCTTGTTTTTCTTAATATATATTCTATGGCTTAGAAACAACTCTGTCAACCTATAGAATGTTAGTATTTCTCCAGCTCTTTCAAGAATTCGCCCCTAGACATACTTAAAATCTTCATTGCAAGCTTCCTTCTCATTCAAAGATATATCAAAACAGTCTTCTAAAGTCAATATTATGTAAGCGTTCATAACATAATGGATTTAATGAAATCAAGGAGCGCAAGAAGCGATTGTTTTAAAGTGAAGTCCATATTTGTTTTTTTTATTTGAATTATGTATAATGAACATATTGAGGTTGTCTTTGGATTTGTGGTGAGTGGCTTACAAAGTGCTTACAAAAAACAGGTGTAATCTTAAATATTGAATAAAAAGAAGGAATTGGTACAATAATTTGTGGAATATGTATTAAGCAAGTATAATAAAAATGCCAGAATTTCTTAAAAAGCGTGGTCGCATTTTGGTCGTTCCAATTGAAAAGTAGTGTAAAATATTGAAAAATGGGAAAACAAGTTTTTGATTGATAAGACAATGAGAAATTAAAAATAATTGATTTTTCAATTAGGTTTTTGATGATATACATTCGTTTGTCCCTCAGCATATTTTTTACTTGAATCTAACCGTGTTTGTTATTTCTTGCCGATGTAGCTCAGCTGGTAGAGCAATTGCTTCGTAAGCAATGGGTCGGAGGTTCAAGTCCTCTCATCGGCTTTCAGATTTTTTACTTATCTTTTATATTTATAGGCTGATATAATGTTAAGGTTATTACAGGCTAAAATTAAGTTGTTTAAGACGTCTTTAGCAAAAGAAGTTTTAGACAAAAAAATCAACAAATCAGGTAAAATATTAACACTGGACAGTGTTAAATCTATCCTTTTTCTTAGAACTGATGGCAAAATTGGCGATACTGTCGTTTCAAGTTTTCTGTATAGAGAAGTAAAAATAAAATATCCGAATATTAAAATTATTGTTCTCTGCAGCAAAAGCAATAAAGAAATTCTTAAGTACAATAAAAATGTTGACGAGCTTTATGAAGTCGGAAGCTGTTTATTTAATGATATTTCTGTTTTTAAAAATTTGAGAAAACAAAATATAGGTCTTGTCATAGATTTTTTTCCATTTAATCCACGCTTTAAACATTTATTGATGCTTCGTATTATTTCTCCGAAATTTTTAATAGGTTTCAATAAGATTTCTTATAAAATGTACAATTTGTCTATAAATGAGGATTTTTTTAGCGTTCATATTACCGAGATTTACAAATATGTTTTAACTCTTTTAAAAATTGACAACCCTAATCTAAAATATGATATACCTTTTACTTCAAAAGAAGAAAATTCTGCTTTAGCGTTAATCAACAATAATAAGTATAAATACAGGATAATTATAAATCCTTTCTCGGCAAGCAGACATAGATGTTTGAGCGTTAAGAAACTTAAAGACCTTAAAGACCTTATAAAAAGTAACTTTGATTGTTGTATTTTTATATTATGTCAGGAAAAGAATAAAAGGAAAGTGATTTCTTTAGAAAATGACAGAACTATTATTGCGTCATTTAGATCAATTTTAGAAAGCTCGGCTTTAATAAAATATGCGGATATTATTATTACTCCAGATACGTCAATAGTACATATAGCAGTTGCGTTTGATAAAAAAACTATTGCTTTATATAGGGATTACTCAAATTCTTATGAAAAAACTGATATAATATGGGGTCCTAATAATTCGAATGCTATTCAGTTGTCTGTTGATACAAATGGATTTAGCAATGATATTGAAAATATTCCTAATGTTGATATTCTTAGTGCTTTACAAAAGATTTTATAGAGGTTTTAACTATGAAGTTAATGGTTGCTATTCCCGTACATAATAGAAAACAATTTTTAGAAATAACTGCAAGATCTCTATATGAATGCTCAAATGTTGAAAAGACAAATATAAAAGTTTTTAATGACTGCAGCACTGAGTTTGATTCAACTTATTTAAGGCAATTATTTAAAACTCCTAATGCCGAAGTTGTGGATAGAAAAGAAAATTTAAAATCAAATAGAAATACTTATCAGATTATTTTAGATTTTCTAAATACTAATAATGATGTTCTGTTCATTTGCGATTCGGATTTATTACTTAGACCAGATACGTTAGACTATATTTTTAATAATTTTAACAGGACTGACGGCTTTCTTGGCTTATATAATTCCTATATGCATAGAGATTTATATTTTGATGGAGAGTTTGTATATAAGGAAGATGTTGGTTTTGCTGGAATATGCATATCAAAAAAACTTCTTAAAAGTTTTGGTGTAAATCAAAAAGAAAGAGAAAACTCTATGGATTTTAGATTATCTAAGTTTTTAATTCAAAAAGATGTTAGACTTATGGTTCCAAAAAATAGTTTGGTTGAGCATATTGGGTTTGACGGGGAAAATGCAAAAGACGGTATTATGGATTTTTCTACTGATTTTATGCCTTTGTCTGACTTTAATAAAGAGGTTATGAATAAAATTATTCCGATTGTGCTTAAAGGGCAAGGGGATATGATAAAAGAACTTTTATTTGATGATAAATACAGAAGACACGGGTTTATGTTACATCAACCGCATAAATATATTATATGTGAAAGAAATTTTAAAAGATTGAGCAAAATGTATAAAGAGAAGTATAGAAAACAATAAAAGTATAGCGGAAAAAGAGAATAATGTAGAAATTATTTCTTTCGCTGATCTAAAATAAATTCTACTAACTGGATTGAAAATTGCGACTACCAAATGAGAAATTTTTTAGACTAAAACTTACAAGTGCATATCTTTTGATTTTTTTGTTAGAATTTTTTGTTTTTAGAGTCGTTCTGTTGTTATCTTCTAATACATTTTTTTTAGATTTATCTATCATATCCATTCTTAATTCTTTTCTTATAGGTATCAGATTTGACATTTTAGCTATTTGCACATTTTGTGGACTTTTCTTTTTTTTGATTAATATTCCTGTCAATTCTAAGATTTTTCTCAAGGTTAATATTTCATTTTTAAATCTCTTTATTTTGCTCTTTGGGTTTCTACTTGCTGCAGATGTTGTTTACTTTAAGCTATTTTTAAAGCATCTTAGTACAGAGCCTACTCTTATAAAAAGCCATTTTGATTATTTTTTAAGTTTAGCTTTTGGAAATTATATTTTTGCGACACTATCCATATTGCTGTTTGCCTCTGCCATTTTTTATTTTTCTTTCAAAATAGTTGATAAACAATATAAGAAACCTTATAGAGCAATTATTTTCAATGTGACAACTCTTGCGTTAATTTGTATTTTTATTATTTTAGCAGTAAGAGGTGGTTGGCAAAGAGTTATTCTTCAAATAAATGACGCTTATACAAATGGGCGTATTACTGGAGAATTAAAGTTAAATGGCGTTTTTACTTCTTTGATAAGCATACGCTCTATGACGACATATAATGAAATTGATATTCCATTTCAAGAAGCCCTTGAAACTGTCAAAGATAATTTTTTGGATTCTTATGGAGAAGTTTTCCCAAACGAAAATTATCCCTTGATGCGCCAAAGAGTAACTTTTAATGTAAACGGCAAAAATTACAATGTTATTTTGATACTTTTGGAAAGTTGGCAGAAAGATTATATAGACTCATTTTCAGGGACTTCTTATGGCGTAACTCCGAACTTTGATGCCATTGCTAAATATTCTATTATGTTTGATAATTTTTATGCTAACGGTCAGCGTAGTATAATGGGATTAATGTCTATTTTTTTTAGTTTGCCTTATGTGCAGGGAATGTCTTATATTGGACTTGGACTTGAAAATTCTGGGGGAGGGGCAATGAGGTTACCAGCTATTCTTGCTAAAAACGGCTATGATAATGTTTATGTTCAAGGCGATACAAGGGAGTCTGATAACGCTGTGGCTTTAGCATATTATTTGGGATTTAAAGAAGCTTATGGAAAGCAAGACATACCTTTGCATCATAACTACGAACGAATAAATAAAGGATATGACTTAGAGGGGTTTGAATTTTTCTTTGAAAAAATAAGACTGCTTAAAAATCCATTTTTTGCTTTTTACTTTACGACAACCACGCATATTCCTTATGCAAAAACAGTCTTAAAAGAGCTTGAAAAGTATCCGCAAGACGGTACGGAAAAAACAGGTTATTTAAATAGGCTTTATTATGCCGATTACTCTTTGGGAGAATTTTTTAATAAAGCAAAAAAAGAAAAATGGTTTAATAACACAATATTTATAATATGTGCTGATCATCAGGCTTATGGAGTTGGCGGCATAAATGTCTCTCTTGAAAAAACAAAAGTAGATAGAACTTTTAAAATACCGGCAATAATTTATTGCCCATCTCTTTTTAAACCTGAAAAAAGTAAAATTCTTACGTCTCAGTTTGATGTTGTTCCTACAATTATTGATATTCTTAATATAAATATTCCATATTCTTCTCTAGGAAAGAGTCTGTTTTCAAAAGATAAAAATAGATTTATTTTCTTATCTTATGAAGGAGAACAAATTTATTTGATAAATAATAACGGCGTTTTTGAATATGATTGGAAAATCGGGTCAAACAAAAAGTTGGATTATAGTATAAATAATAATGAAAAGTTTTTGTTTTCAGTTGAAAAGATAGTTTATAGTCTTGTTGCACAAGATAAGTGGTACGATAGAAAAATCTTAAATTAATTTTTTAATTAAATAAGAAGTTGAGGCTCACTTCTCGCTATGAATAGACTATTCTGCCCGCTGCTATTTGTATCTTTTTATTTTATTGTTTTTTGTTCAGCTGTTTTTTGTACCATTTCGTCCAATAAGTATGGATTATCTTTGGATTGCCGCGATCACAATTGCGGCAATTTTTTTATGTACTACAAGTGGTTTTGTGTCGACGGTATCTCTTTACCTGTTTCTGGAACCGTTATGTCTAAAAATCAAGGTGAAGATTTGCTTGAAATATCAAATAATTATTTTGAAGAGTTTGATTATGAGACTTCCGAAAATTTTAGTTTAATTTCTCCAGTTCACAACAGAGATACTTTTTCCTTATATGAGGAAGAAGCTTGTTTTAAAATAAAGCATAACGATGTTTGTGATAACCCTCCAGGCACTGGATATCCTTGTCTAGTATTAGCTTTCCATGATGGTTCAACACAAACTTATGTTATGACAAAAAGCGATTTTGAAGACGATGTTTATTTTTATAAATTACATTTAAACAAAGGAAGTTACAAATATAAATATATAACTACAAATAAATATTATGCTAAAGGATTTTACGAAACTGAAGGGAACTGGCATGTTACTAG
>JAITDI010000009.1 GCA_031282625.1 Candidatus Endomicrobiellum meruensis
TTGGAGCAAGCCACAAATTTTTAATTGTTGCTCCAGTAACCAAAGATGGATCAAAAAATAAAATATACCCACCTGCCAAAATCATAGCGCATATAGCAAAGATTTTAATTGAAGAAAACGCAAACTCCATTTCGCCGTAAATTTTTACTGCTGAAATGTTTACAGTACTAATAATGGTAAAAAAGAACAAAGCAGCTTTCCATGTAGCAATGCCTGGAAACCAATACTGTACGTATGCGGCAACTGCTGTAAGCTCCGCTATACCTATCATAACGTACAGTATCCAGTAGTTCCATCCAGCTAAAAATCCTGGGAAGTCTCCCCAATATTTGTAAGCGAAATAACTAAAGGATCCAGCCATCGGCTCTTCAGTGTCCATCTCGCCAAGCTGACGCATAATTGAAAATGCCATAATCCCAGAAATTAAATAACCCAATAGAACAGAAGGACCTGCAGCAAAAATAGCACTTCCTGCACCCAAAAAAAGCCCAGTGCCTATTGCTCCACCTAAAGCTATAAATTGAATATGGCGATTTGTAAGGTTACGCTTTAAACTACTTTCCTGAATTTTACCCATTTTCCCCAGCTTAAAATTTTAATATTGCCTTATATTGTAGCAAATTAGAGTCTAAAAATAGTTATTGTGTAGTATCTCATAACATATTGGACTTTTTGAAGTTTAAAAGGTCTAAAGAAAAAGAAAGCGGGGTTTGACAATGTAAAGCTTTGTGATGGCGCTTCTTAATCTGTGGTATTGCCAACTAAACGCTAATTGTCCTGCCAAATCAACTGCATTTATTAAATGTCCTCTATAAATTAAATGAACGATATCGGCTTGAACTAAATCCCCCGGATATTGCGGCTGATATTTTTTTCGGCGCTCTTTGATTATTCTTTGGACACCGGTTGCCGTTTATCAGCCCGCTTACTCCATATTCCTCATATTTTCTTTTGCCAATTTAACAATATAGAACGTTTAACGCCGTCTGCCTCTTGCGTTAATGCCAATCCATTCTTACGGTAAAACAACACCTTTTTTCGCGCTTTTTGGCTATCCATCCTATCTATTTCCGTTTTTCTAATCGCCCTTTCTAACGCATTGCTTACTTTTGTTCTTTGCAATTTGTAAAACTTATTCAAATACTGCATATTGGCTACTCTGATTTTTACTAAAAGAAAAAAAGGGCGAACGCCCTTTTTCTGGGTAGCTTATTCTTTCACATCAGTCCAATATAATATCTTTGAACTTTTACAGCTTTTTAAACTATTTGTTACTTCAAAATTAAAAGCCCTACAGTCAGAATATTTAAGTTTGTTTACTCTAAATATCGCCTTACATCATAGTCCTTTTTCTTCGTTACATATAGCTTCTGCTGCATCTGCAGCAGCATCTTTTTCAGAACAAGTTCTATCTAGTGTTCCGTCATGACAGATTTCGTTGGCAGTGTCACAGATAATATCTACATCACGACAAAGCCATTCTGCATGGGTTTTATCTGCTTCTTTTTTTGCTCTTTCACAGGTATCTCTAGCAGGATAACATCTATTATGCATAATGTCGCTACACTTGTTCATAAGAGCAAGACATTTATCGTTGGCAACTCTCCATGAAGCCCATGCTGCATCACACCAAAGACATAACTTAACGTAAATACTAAAATCAACTTTTTCATTTCAGCCCTCCATTTTTCCCCTATTTTGTTTATAGATTTTTGTTCTTTTTTTTACTCTTGTAAAAATATTATCCCCCTCTCTAATAATTTGCATTTTAGGCACATAAATATCATATGCGGCTTTACGTTGCGTATATGCGACCTCCCTGCGTTTTTTCATCTTCTTAAGGCATTCGCGAGCTTTGGCTATCTTTTTATCAGAACCGGTTTTACTAATCTTACAGTTTCTATCCGCTTTAGCTACGTTATAAATCGCACAATGTTCTGCTTCAACTGCCTTTTGGTCTGCCTTTATCGCTCTTATGTAAGCTCTGTATGCAGATTCTATATCTTTTCTTTGCACTTTAGACATTTCTGGATAATAATCTTCTTTGAAACCTTCAAAACGTTTTTCTTCGACTAGGATGTTTGTTCTATTAGAAGTTTTAACAGCCTTTTTATATGTTTTATAGGCTTCGCACACTTCTTTTATTTCTATGTCTTTATCTTGACATTTGGAGGAAAACTCATAAAAAGCCTCATGAGCTATTCGCGATTGTTCGTTTGCCCTTATAGCGTATCCCGATTCGCTTGCAGCTACATGTAACGTTACAATTGAAATCAAACAAAAAACTATCAGCAAATTTAATTTTATGTTGAACATAAAGTTGTCCTTTTTTCCATCTGTTCCGTAGCGGCAAACTTAATATCTACTTCTTCAAACTTGTCTCATGTTAAGCAGAGTTTGCTAACAGATGGATTATATATAAGTACGCTGATATTGTCAAAGTAAGTTATTATATGCCTGATTTTTTGTTGTTTTTGCTTCTTTCTTTCCTACAAACCCTTTGTAATGCCTTTTAAACAATGTAGAGGTTCATAGCATGATAATACTATGAAACTAAGCAATGAAATTGTATAGGATAACAAAAACGTTGCACTTTTAATAAGAGCAATGTTTACCATACAATAAACCTAGGGTCTCTAAAATGTGAAATTTTTGCTAAACTTTAGAGTCATGAACTCTCAGCAAAAAATTGTACAAGTTATTATTTATTGTGTATCATTATGGCATCAAAAGACAATAAGAAACGCAAATAAACACACAAGGAGAATATCGTGAATTTCTCTATAAGGCAATCTTTGCAAACCTCTTTCCAAGTTTTTTGCCAAAACATTTTTAAAGTTATCTTTTTGTCGGCATTGTCTGTTTTATTTCTTACGCTAATTCAAGTTTTGTCGGCATTTATAACAGTAACGGGCTTTAAAGATTTTTCAGTAGCTCAATTTTCGTCAGTTCCACCTGTCTCAAAAGGTAGTCTTTTTCTGTTCATTTTATTTAGAGATGCGTTGTTTTCGCTGCAAGCGCTGGTATTGTTGTTTTTAACAAATGCTTTTTTGCCTGCGTTTAAAGGTCATAAAGTTAAATTAAAAAATTATTTCCCAGGGTTTAAAAAGATATGTTTATTTATTGTAGGAGTGGCTTTACTTCTTGTTATCCCTACGGTAGGTTCTCTATTGTCCACGTTTGTCCCTAATTATGAAGCGCTTCAGTTAACTCTTTCAGCTATAACTGTGGTTTTTTCTATTATGCTGTTTAGATATTTCTTTTTCTATATTGAATTATTGGCTGGCTGCCCTCTTTTTACGTCGTTTAAAAGCAGCTCAATGGCTACAAAAGGTAACTTCTTCAGGATAGCATTTGTAATTATTGCGGCAATGCTTATAAATTTGCTCATTCTACTTTCAGTAAATTTCTTCGGAATTATAATAAGCATATTCATATTGTTTACTTTGCCTATGACTGTGTTAATTTTTGCAAATGTTTACAGCCAGTTAACAAAAAGTACTTCTGAAGATTTTTCTCAGAGAAAAGCCTTGCGTATTGAAGATGAAATTATGGAAGGTACGGAAAAAGAACTGATATAACGGAGGGACAATATGGACGAGAATAAACTTATTGCCGTAGTTGGAGTTTCTGAAAATCCGGACAAGTTCGGCTATAAAATTTTCAACGATTTGCTTGGCGCAGGATTTAAAGCCTTAGCAGTCGGTATTAGAGGAGGAAGTGTCGCCGGGCAAACAATATATAAATCTTTAAAAGATTTGCCGTCAAAGCCCGACATAGTTTTAACTGTTGTTCCTCCGATAGGCACAGACAAAACAGTTGATGACGCTATAGAGCTTGGAATAAAAGAAGTTTGGATGCAGCCGGGATCTGTGTCTGAGACAGCGGTAAAAAAAGCAAAAACTGTAGGAATGAAAGTTATAGACCATGGATGTTTTATGGTTGCCCACGGAGTTTGGCAGAGTATTAACATGCAGATAAAGAAAAAACTGTACGTAATAGACAGTGTGGAAACGAATAATTTTAACGACTCACAAATAATGCTGAAAATAGGCGGACTTTGGCAAAAAGTGACGAACGCTTTACCTAAAGATTATGTCAAATACGGAGTATATCATAATTACGAGAGTGATTTTAAAGGAAAGTATACTCTAAGTGTAGCAATAGAAGAAGGTAATGGAAGTGTGCCATTAGAAATTGATGGGGAGTATAAGGTTTTTGACGTTGACACGACTGTTAAAAATTCTATTGCTAAAACTTGGGAAAAAATTTGGAAGATGCCCATAAGAAGGGCATACTCTTTTGATTTTGAACAGTATAATCCAGACGGAACAATTCAAATATATATTGCGGTCAAATAAAATAAATGTTATTAGAGAAAGTATGTTTAACGGATTTAAAGCAGTATTTTTTGATATGGATGGAATTATTATAGACTCTATGCCGTATCATTGTATCTCTTGGTTTGAGGCATTGAGAAAGTATGGCGTACACTTAAGTCCTATGCTTATTTTTCAAATGGAAGGCGCCAAATGGATTGAAATTGTAAATCCTGCTTTTATTCAATCAAATAAAAAGCTAACTCCAGAAATTATAAAAGCAATACCTTATGAAAGAGAGGAATTGTTAAAGAAATATTTCAAAAGATATATTTTTGATGGGATACCTGAATTTATAAAATTATTGAAAAATAAAGGAGTTTTAGTTGGTCTTGTGACAGGTTCTTATTACAGGGAAGCTCAGAACATCTTGCCTAAAGAAGTGTTTGATTTATTTGGTACTGTTGTTGCTGGGGATTGCGTAACAAGAGGAAAACCAGACCCTGAACCATACTTAACTGCAGCAAAAAGTTTAAAAGTTGATCCTAAAGAATGTTTAGTTATAGAAAATGCTCCTTATGGTATCAAATCCGCAAAATTTGCTGGAATGACGTGCTATGCCGTAGCAACGAGCTTGTCAAAAGAATATCTTCGCCAAGCTGATAAAATTTTTGAAACCCATGAAGAATTATATAAAAAGGTATGTACAATAATAGATAACGTTAAAAAATAATTATGAATAAAATTAAGATTTTTATTTTATTGCTATGAATTCTTTTTATGCAATGTAATAGTTAGAAAATATTTTGTTGATATTGTATTGAGGGCATATGAACTTATGGAATAATGATGAGGAACTGAAGTTTTTTAAGACTGCTTTAGCAAACTACGCTGCTCCAGAAAAATTATTTTACCAATTGGATTCAGGTTATTATGCTTACATTCCAAAAAACTATAATACACAAAATCAAACTTTGCAATCAAGAAATTCTTTGATAGGACGATTTACTGAAAAATGGGCAAGAAATATTTTTGAACCAATAGCTAAGAAAAATGGATTATATGCTGTCAATGGAGTTGAATGCGCAGAAATAGGTCTTTCTAAAAAATCTGAGGCAGATTTAGCATTTTGTACTACCAGTTCTAATAAGCAAACAGCTAATAATGTAAAGCTTATTTTTGAAATAAAGATGAGTATAGTTTCAAACTATAAATATGTTACTTCTGGCGACATAAAATTTGTTGGTGATTATAAAACACATAAAGGCACTCCGTCGCTTTTACGATCTGATTCAATGTTAAAAGCTATTGGAAAGGCTATAAATATCAGAGTTTCAAGTATGAGTTCTGCAAACATTCCAATCATTGTGTTGGGAAATAGCCCAATTACTAAAAATTATGAACATAAAGTTGATTTTCTTAAAACAAGAGGGGTAGTACAGGGATTTTGGTCATTGAATCCTCTTCCAACTGATGATAGAGATTATATTGATAAGACCATAAATAGGGGTTTTGTGACAATAAAAAGTTATAGCATTTTACAAAATTATGTTGGAGAATTATTAAGAAATGAAATGAATTATTTTTCGTCCATGCTCTCAAAATCAAAGCTCGGAGACTGTATCCGTATTGCTGATCAAGAAAGTTCCAATGAAGCAAAAGCTGAAAAGTTTTTAGAGTTAATAAGAGGTTTATAATGCGGAGATATAAGACAGAAGGAACAAAAACTAGCTCTTTTGGAACTAATGGCAGAATTAATCACGACTCATCTAAGTTTTACAATTCAAGACTTTATAAAGATTTAAACTGTAACAGAAAACCTCTAAAAGAAACAAATAGTTTCCCTAAAAATTATTTGAACAAGATAATTCTTGGTTCGTGTACCAATATGAAAAAGATTCCAGGCAATTCCTTACATTTAATGATAACATCGCCTCCGTACAATGTCTCAAAAGAATATGATGAAGATTTATCATTAAAGGAATATCTGGAACTTTTGAAAGAGTCATTTACGGAAGTTTATAGGGTACTAGTGAACGGTGGTAGAGCTTGCATTAATGTTGCAAATCTTGGAAGAAAACCATATATACCACTTTCTGATTATGTATCTAAGATTATGATAGATATTGGGTTTAACATGAGAGGGGAAATAATATGGGATAAAGCTTCAAGTGCTAGTCCTTCAACCGCGTGGGGAAGCTGGTTAAGCGCTGCTAATCCTATTCTAAGAGATGTCCACGAGTATATTTTGATATTTTCAAAAGGCGAATATAAAAGAGACAGAACAAAAAAGGAACTACAATTTAAAGACAATACAATGACGAAGGATCAATTTATGGAGTGGACAAAATCAATTTGGGTTATGAAAGCTGAAAGTGCTAAGCGCGTTGGTCACCCAGCGCCATTTCCTTTAGAATTGCCAAGCAGACTAATACATCTTTATTCATTTACTGGCGATATTATTTTAGACCCATTCATGGGCAGCGGAACAACTGCTATTGCCGCCATTAAAGCAAAAAGAAATTTTGTAGGATATGAGATTAATGAAAAATATGTAAATCTAGCAAATAAAAGAATATCAGCTCTATAGTTTTTTGTAATTGTTTTGCTATGCAAAAAGAATATAGCATTAAATACCAAAAGTGAGCGGGTGGCTTATGAAAAAAATTAGCAGAGGATTTGTTTATTTTTTTGGAGCTTTGGGCGGACTTCTTTTTGGATATGACACGGGGGTTATATCGGGAGCGATACTGTTCATCAAAAATGATATGTCATTGAGTTCTTTCTCTCAAGGAGTTGTAGTAAGTGCTATACTGTTAGGAGCTATTATTGGCGCAGCAGTTATAGGTTTGTTGTCGGATAAATATGGACGCAGAAGCATGGTTCTGCTTTCAGCCGTAATCTTTGCATTGGGTTCAATTTGTTCATCCTTAGCAAACAATGTAGTAATATTAACAATTTCAAGAATAGTTCTCGGAACTGCTGTTGGGGGTGCTTCTGCATTGGTGCCTTTATATTTGGCAGAAATGGCTCCTGCTAAGTATAGAGGGACTCTTTCAACTTTAAATCAATTAATGATCACAATAGGTATTTTGTCGGCATATATTGTTAATTTGGCATTTGCAAATTATCCGTATGGATGGCGTATAATGCTCGGGTTTGCAGTTCTTCCTGCCGTGCTATTGTTTATAGGTACTTTGTATTTGCCGGAAAGCCCCAGATGGCTTATAAGTAAAAATTTAGAAGACAAAGCCTATGAGATTTTAAAAGCTGTCAGAAGTAACTCTGAACCTAACGAAATAGACGAAGAAATATCTGAAATTAAAGAAGCAAATGTTAAAGAAAACGGCGGGTTTAAGGATTTAATGCAAAAGTGGGTTAGACCTGCGCTGATTATAGGTATAGGACTTGCCGTGTTTCAACAGCTTATAGGAATAAACACCGTTATTTATTATGCTCCGACGATTTTTTCAAATATAGGTCTTGGCGAAATTTCTGCAATTTTAAGTACTGTTGGAATAGGTGTTTTAAATGTTCTAGTTACTATACTTGCTTTGTTTATTATGGATAAAATTGACCGCAAAAAAATGCTCATTATGGGAAGTTTAGGTATGGCTGTCTCTTTGTTTCTATTATGCATAGTTTCGCAGTTTCATATAGCAAATAACAATATTTTGGGCTATATTACGTTGGCTTTTCTGTGCATATATATTTTTTTCTTTGCCCTTACTTGGGGTCATGTTATGTGGATAATGATAGGTGAAGTTTTTCCTCTTAAAGTGAGAGGGTTTGGCGCAGGTGTTAGCAGTGTTGCCAACTGGACAGCAAACTTGGCAGTTGCTTTAGTATTCCCGTTTTTCTTTGAAAAGATAGGTAATATATTGTTTCTTTTCTTTGCAATCATGGCTGCTTTGTCAATATTATTCATAAAGAATAAAGTTTTTGAAACACGAGGGAAATCATTGGAAGCTATAGAAATAATGCTGTATAAAAAATCAAAAGCTATTTAATTCAATCAAGTTTGAAGGATTTTAAATGAGTAAAGCTACCGTAGACGAAATAAGAACAAGATTTGATAATGATGTTGAGAGATTTTCAAATTTTAATATTGGGCAGGATTCATTGGTAGATGCGAAACTTTCTTTGGAAATTGTTACGGAATCTGCAAAAAGACTTGTTCCTAATGCTGTGAATTTGCTTGATGTTGGCAGTGGAGCGGGAAACTATACGCTGAAAATGCTTTCTAAAGTTCCAAATTTAAATTGTACGCTTGTAGATTTAAGCAAGCCAATGTTAGATAAGGCTTTTGAAAGAATTTCTAAGCAAACGAAAGGAAAAATTACAGCTATACAATCTGATATTAGAACTGTAAACTTAGAGAAAGGCTTTTTTGATATTGTTTTGTCAGGCGCAGCATTACATCATTTGAGAGATAAGTCCGACTGGGAAAACGTATTTGGCAAGATGTACAGAACGCTAAAGCCAAAGGGGTGTTTGATAATTTCGGATTTGATTTTTCAAAACAGTAAGCTGTTGACGGAGTACATGTTTGAAATGTACTCCAATTATTTGAATAGAGTTGGTGGAGAAAAATTTTACCAAGATGTTCTTGATAAGATTGAAAAAGAAGATACACCAAGAGCATTAGATTATCAATTAGATTTGATGAAAAAGGTTGGGTTTAGCACTGTAGAAGTATTGCATAAGAACATGTGCTTTGCAGTTTTTGGAGCAATTAAATAATTCACTATGTGTTTCACGTGAAACACACAGAAGTAAGACTGAATTTGAAAATATTTACGTAAGTCTCCACCAGTGGAGTAGTGAGTAAAACCTTTTATTTCCCCGGTAATCTTAGGTTCTATAAACATTGAACCTGAACGTTTAAGCACTGTTTTTATAGAAATGTAAAATCGCTTTAAGGTTTAACTCAGGTGCTATTTGAGTTTAGGTAGTAATTTTTCGTAAGAAAAAAGAAAAGGGGAGAGTTTTATGAACAGTAAAAGATTTACAGCAAGATTGTTTTCAGTTGTAATGACAATTTGTTTAGTATCAGGACTTTCCTTTGGGTTAGGTAAAGAAGTTCAGAGTCTTTCAAACAGTACGCATATATGTCATGAATCAATTATTAACAGAATTATGTGTCCTTTTCCTTTTGCCGCTTTCCACGAAATGCCAGTCAAAAAGGCATTTATAGGAACAGGCGCTTGGCTTTTCGCAAACAGAAAACCAGTACATGGTGTTATCAGCGTATTTGTTGGTTGGGGTCTTGGCACAGTTCAAAAGATAGGGTATGGTATTTTAAAAGAAGAGTATGGCAAACAGTATAGTCAATGGGTAGACAAAAATTTTCCTCGTTATTATTACACAAAGAGAACAAATATTAGTTCTAGTGAAACTGAGTTGTAGTCTATTTTATATATAAAATTTTGTATTTTACTTAGGTGCATATTAAAAATATGCGACTAAGGGATGCTTAAAAGATTTTGTATCTTAAATTTTATATACCCAAGCATTTCAACACTTCAATCAAAAAATATCCAGTATTAAATCCATTATATTGAGAAACTTTCCAAAAAATTCCTTAAATTGATCTCAGGATGTATATAAATATCTTTTCAGATTTCACAAAAAAATAACATTAGGATAATATGTTTTGTCTTTTAGAATCTATACTATTATAAAGCAAGCATATTTATTTAATATAAAATAGAAAAAAATTATTTCTGTAGTAATGAGTATAGTACTGTTGTCGTCAGTATCTTTTGCTCAAGCCAACATTTGGGGCGATGGTGAAAATTTTTTTTCAGCTAATGTTCCGTCTCAAAAAAGTTCTATCTCATTAAAAAAAGTCGCAGGCTTTTTAACTGGAGGTCTAGTTATTTCTGCAATAGCTGCGTATTCATATATTACCAGGAATCAACCTGTTCCTATGTATAATTACTTGACTAACAAAATGATGCCTGAAGGATGTATCGCTCGTTCTATTATTGGCGGATATTCTGATTGGACATGGACTAGACGTTATGACGAAGATTATCAAGTCAATGATGCCATGGTTGCTCGATTTGTTGATACTATTCAAAAACTTCAGGCAGCTGGACAACCTATTAGGTAGCACCTGAATCAAAAAATATACCTGTTAAAATACTTAGGTCGGACATTATAAGTCAATCCTTATAATGTCCGACCTAAGTATTTCGGAAAGGGAGTTAGAATAGATCGAGAACAAAGGATATTGAGATCACGAGCAATGCAAGAAGAAGTAAACAAAAGGTTAGCAGAAGTTTTTGAGTCTTTTAGACCTACTTAAGACTAGTATGTCTGGAAATTTTACTTGTGTTGCGATATTTTTGGCATGGAGAGTTACTTTCGCAATAGTTCTTGGCTTAAGTAAGTATATTCATGAAAACTTTTCGAAGGATTTTGAGGTAGTATGTGTAACCATGTTCTGACCACGAACGCTTACGTCAGTAGTTTTACCTTACGGAACACACGAATAGGACTATGTAACTGTGTTTATCTAAGAATAAGTGCTTAGTAATCAGTTTTACGGAAAGCTGCCAGTTGTACAAAAATAAGATCTGAGTCTAAACCCATGTTCTCGGATAAAGAGTATGGGGTTTTTTGTCCTTCCCTTGAGTTTATTATTTAGATTTTATGAATTACTTTGATTTTTTGTTCATAATCACACCTCTGTGTGTCGCTGCGTTGCGGACGCCTATCCACAATCTATCCCACCTCCTATTTGTTATCTGAGGTGTTGATCAAGTTCAGCATTGTTTCTTAAAAATAAGTATAATTTAATTGTCCCATAATGCTAGAAGTATATTTATTTGCAAAGAACTTTTTCTTATGCTTAAGTATATTTTTCACCTTCTTTCATAAGTTGATAACGGATAACGTGGTTATCATATAGCATAAAAAGGTATTTCAAGACTAAAAATTCTATCAAAAGGGAACTTTTGTTAAAAAGGGAAGATACATAGGATATGAAAAAAACTTAAATATCAAATAAAGTTTAGGTTTTAGAGTTGCATATTATAATAAAATATAGTATAATCTGTTTCACGTGAAACAAGAGCAGAGATAGAATGGAGCGTTAAATGAGCAAGGTAATTGCAATAGCCAATCAAAAAGGTGGCGTTGGTAAAACTACAACTGCGATTAATTTAGCAGCTAGTTTGGCGAGCTTAGGGCAAGAATGTTTGCTGATTGATATGGACCCGCAAGGGAACTCTACAAGTGGTTTGGGCATAAATAAAAACGCTTTGGAAAAAACTTTATATGATGTGTTAATTGACGGCGTCTATCTTGAAGAAGTTCTTAAAGACACGGCTATGGATTGGCTTGACATCGCACCTTCAAATACCAACCTTAGCGGAGGAGAAATAGATTTGGTTACTATGGAAAGTAGAGATAAAAGGCTTATGATGGCTTTGGAAAAGTTTCAGAAAGTATATAAATATATTATTATAGATTGTCCGCCATCTCTTGGGTTGCTTACCATAAATTCTCTTGTTACCGCTGATACAGTTTTAATACCAATGCAATGCGAATTCTTTGCGCTTGAAGGGCTTGGGCAACTTTCAAAAACTATTTTTACTTTGATGCAAGAATATAAGCTGGATTTGGAAGGCGTTTTGTTTACCATGTTTGACGCGAGAACTAATCTTGCGGCGCAAGTAGTTGAAGAAGTAAAAAAGTTTTTTAACGATAAAGTCTATGAAACAAAAATTCCAAGAACTATAAAACTCGCTGAAGCTCCAAGTTTTGGCAAACCTGTCATATTATACGAGCCAAACGGCAAAGGCGCTCAAGCATACTTAGATTTAGCAAAAGAATTCCTTTTAAAGCAAAAAGATAAGCATAATTGAAAGTTTCACGTGAAACAACACACATATAAAAAATATTCGGGAGAAATGTAATATGAAAAAGAAAGCATTAGGTAGAGGTCTTGAGTCTCTAATACCGTCAATAAACAAATCTCATGGAGTGGATGCTGTTGTAACAATACCATTAAATAAGATTAAACCTAACAGATTTCAGCCAAGAAAAAAGTTTAACGAAGAAAAACTTAAAGATCTTGCAGATTCAATAAAAAAGCATGGACTTGCGCAACCTATTTTAGTTACCGCTTCTATAGTTCCAGGTGAATATGAAATTATTGCAGGGGAAAGAAGATTCAGAGCTTCAAAACTTGCTGGAAAGAAAGATATAAAAGCCATAGTTAAACAATCTGCCGATGACAAACAAAGGTTTGCGTTGGCATTGATTGAAAACATTCAAAGAGAAAATTTAGACCCTATAGAAGAAGCAAAAGCTTTTAAAAGGCTTATAGAAGAATTTGAACATACTCATGATCAAATAGCTGAAGTTGTAGGAAAAGAGAGGTCTGTAATATCAAACACGTTAAGGCTGCTTTCTTTGTCTGATGATGTTCAGTCTTTAATATCAGAGGGAAAAATTACTCCCGGACATGGCAGAATGCTTGCAGGGATAGAAAGCTCAGATGAGGTGACCCGCATAGTAAACCGTATATTAAACGAGAATCTTTCTGTAAGGACTGTTGAAAAGTTGACTTCTGAGCTAAAATCTGAAAAAAAGGTTGTTAAACAAAAAAAACAAGAAATAGAACTTGTGCACTTAAAGGAAACCCTTCAAAGAAAATTCGGATCTAAAGTAAATATTACAGGTAATAGTAAGAAAGGGAAAATAGAAATTTATTATTATTCTTTGGCAGATTTAGAAAGAATAATAAATGAGCTTAAAATAACTTTTTAACTTAGAGTTTCAAAAATGTCAAAACTCTTGCCAAAGGCGTTTCTTTTGAAATGGCGTGCTTTAGGTATCTTTTCATAAATGTTTATATGTGTGTTGATAAATGAAGATAAAAGGTTCTATGTGAAAATTATGTGAATATATTTGGAAAATGATATTTTCAAAAATATATTGAAAAATCAACTGATAATCAAAAATACATATTGTTATGTTAAGTAGAAGTAGGATTTAATATTGTTTGTGGATAACTTGTTAGTAAGTTTTCAATAAAAACCGAGGTACATTGATTTTTGCGTATGTTTTTAGAGGTAGAGTTCTTTTTTATTTTACTGTGATAGAAAAATATTGAATGCTTAATGCCATGTTCTTGGCAGTATCTTACAATTTCTCTTTCAAGCCATTTCCAATAACTCATGTTTTTAGCTATGCATATATCTTGGTACAGATCTTTTAGTTGAGGGTATTTAATATCTATGTATCTCAATATTTTGTTTTTGCAAGATGGATACAAATTTAAATTTTCAAACCAAAAGCTCTGAGAATAGTTTTTTAAAGTTCTTATTATAGCCTTAAAATCCGTTATTCCGGGGAACATAGGCGATAAAAATATACTTGTCTTTATACCGTTTTTAATTAATATTTTTAATGCTTCAATCCTTTCGTTAATACTTGCTGCAAAAGGCTCCATATCTTTTCTAAAATTATCATCAAGCGTGTTCATAGAGAATGTTATTTCTACGTTTGTCATCTTTTTAAACAAATCTATATCTCTTGTAACTAAATTAGATTTAGTCAAAATAGAAATTTCAGAATTTACATATACTAAAGATTCCAGAATTTTTCTTGTTATGCGATACTTTTCTTCATATTTATTGTATGCGTCTGTAACTGTCCCGATAACAACTCTTTTTCCCATCAGTTTTTTTACATTTAGCGGTTGTGAGCAAATTTTTACGTCAAGAAAATCTCCCCAAGATTCGGCGTGGTTAGTAAACGTTTTCATAAACTCAGCGTAACAATATATGCATTTATGCGGGCAGCCGATATATGGGTTTATAACATAATCTGCATCAGGGATTTTAGTTTTGGAAATATAATTATTAGTTAAAACTTTTTTAATTTTTATCATAGGAAAGTATTATATAAAACTTTATGATTTAGAAATATGTTGCTACATAAAATTTTCAACAAAAATTTATTTATCTAAAACTTAACGCTTAAAATGATATAATCACCAAAATGACAAACAAATTAGAAATAAATAATAAATTTAAAGAAGCTTTTGACTTAATAGATAAAACGCATAATTGTGTTTTTGTAACTGGGAATGCTGGTACTGGCAAAACCACATTTTTGCGTTACTATATGATGTACGCAAAAAAAAGGACTATAGTTCTTGCTCCTACTGGCGTAGCCGCTCTCAATTGCGGTGGAGAAACAATCCATTCTTTTTTTAATTTTAAGACAGACGTAACTCTTTCTAAAATCAAAAATAAAAAACTTTCTGACAAATCAATATATAGAAAAGTTGAAACAATTATTATTGATGAAGCATCAATGCTACGTTGTGATTTACTGGATTGCGTTGATAAATTTTTGAGAATAAACAGGGAAAAACATAAAGAGCCGTTTGGCGGTGTTCAAATGGTTTTTATTGGAGATTTAAAGCAGCTCCCCCCTGTCGTAAAAAGAGAAGAAAAACATATTTTTTCTTCCGTATACAAATCGCCTTATTTTTTAAGTGCGTATTCTTTAAACGAATGTATGCTTCACACAGTTGAGCTTACAAAAGTATATAGACAGCAAGAGCTTAATTTTGTAGCTTTATTAAATGCGGTTCGCAACAATACAATTAGCGATGCTGAACTCACTGAGCTTAATAAAAAGGTTTCTCCAGACATTTTTAGCAAACCTATAAGCGTGTACTTAACTACAACAAATAATAAAGCTGCGTATATAAATCATAAATACCTTTCAAAGATAAATTCAGACCGTGCTATATTTGTAGCGGAAACTGAAAATATAGAAGAAGATTCTAAAATGCTCCCTGCAGAATACGATTTGGTAATTAAAAAAGGTGCTCAAGTGATGATGTTAAACAACGATGCCAAAGGCAGATGGGTAAATGGCAGTATAGGAATTGTTGAAGATATAAAAAATAGTATGCGCTCTGATAAAACTCTTATATCCGTTAAATTTTCAAACGGAAGAACGGAATATGTTGAACCTTTTAAATGGGAACTATTTAAATATAAGTGGAATGAAAAACAGGAACAAATAGAAACAGAAAGCATGGGATTTTTTAAACAATATCCATTAAAATTGTCTTGGGCTGTAACTATACATAAAAGTCAGGGGAAAACATTTGACAATATTATAATAGATATGGAATATGGAGCATTTGCTCCGGGACAGCTTTATGTAGCATTAAGCAGATGCACATCTTTTGATGGAATAAGTTTATCCAGACCTATTACTAAAAAAGATATATTAGTTCCAATTTATAAATTTTAGAGTTATAGGAATTTAAGATTAATCTTATCTTAAGGTATTTATACCTGACTTTATCATTCGTAGGGTCTTCTTTTGACTGTTAAATCCTATCTTTAATTTGCCTTTCCTGCATGCTTTCTGCTTTATGAACTTTTATATATTGATGATAACAAAAAAATAATGTAATATTAAACATATATGTAATATATGTGTTATTTTTGGAGGAAAAGTGTCAAAAATTTACAATAGTATAACAGATTTAATCGGCAAAACTCCTTTGTTAAGATTGAGTAATTACGAGAAGAGAAATAATCTCAAGGCTGAAATCGTTGCCAAATTAGAATATTTTAATCCTGCTGGAAGTATTAAAGACAGAGTTGCAAAAGCTATGATAGAAGAAGCGGAAACAAAACGTTTAATTAAAAAAGGTTCAGTTATAATAGAGCCTACGAGTGGAAATACAGGCATAGGTCTTGCTTTTACGGCAGCTTCAAAAGGGTACAAAGTTATCCTCACAATGCCAGAAACTATGAGTGTTGAACGTCGCACACTTTTAAAAGCTTATGGAGCGGAAATTGTTCTTACCGACGGTTCTAAAGGAATGAAAGGAGCTATAGAAAAAGCAGAAGAATTGGCAAGAGAGACTTCTGGTTCGTTTATTCCAGGACAATTTACAAATGTTGCAAATCCTTCTGCGCATAAAACAAGCACCGGTCCTGAAATATGGGAAGATTGCGATGGGATTGTTGATGTTTTTGTTGCAGGTGTAGGTACAGGAGGAACAATAAGCGGCGCAGGAGAGTATTTAAAATCTAAAAATCCCAATATAAAAATAGTAGCGGTAGAACCTGAGGATTCTCCAGTTTTATCTAAAGGATTTCCGGGTCCTCATCAAATTCAAGGTTTAGGTGCGGGATTTGTTCCTAAGACGCTAAATACAAAAATTTATGATGAAATTATTGCGGTTTCAAGCAAAGATGCTTTTAATAAAGGAAGAGAAGTGGCAAAATTTGAAGGATTGCTCGTTGGAATTTCCTCAGGTGCAGCTCTTGCCGCAGCTACAGAGGTTGCAAAAAGGGCTAAAATTTCTGGGAAAAGAATAGTTGTAATTTTGCCTGATACAGGTGAAAGGTATTTATCAACGCCTCAGTTTTTTGAAGATTAAAATATTTCTTGCAGAGATTTGTAAAACTTTAGCAGTATTGATGATATATTCAAATTTGTCCTTACAAACGGCAGTACTAATATTTTTTACTTTTCTCCCTTCTTATTTTTTAATTTTTCAATTATTAAGTCCAACTTTACAGTATGGATTTCTAACTTGTTTTCTATTTTTTCTAACCGTGAACCCAAAATGGTGCAGTATGTTTCAAGCTGATTATTAGTTGTAACATTCTTCTTATTATTATGTTCAACTATATTTTGACCTTGCCCTAATTTTTGGTTGGTGTTTGTTGAATATGAAGCTGAGTCTTCTGTAAAATATGACAGAGGTTTTCCTGTTGCTTCCGCAATTTTCTTTAAAGATTTTAATGATGGGTTACTGTATCCATTCACCCAATTTTTAACCTGCTCTTTAATTACTCCAATTTTTTTACCAAACGCCTCCTGCGTTAAATCCAAATCTTTAACAGCTTTCCTAATTTTTTTTCCAACAGTAATGTTTTCCATATCATTCTCCAAAATACTTTTTTAGTATTAAACAATGCCATTACGACGAGAAAAAACTCTTGACAAAAGCATTACATAATGCTATTATAGTATTGCAAGATACTAATCCCCACGTCCAAAAGTTGAAACGAAAATTAAGAATAAAAAAAATAGGAAGCTATCTCTTCCTAACCGAAAAGAGACTGTAACTAGGTGCATGGGGAAATCACAAGTTGCAGTCTCTTTTATTCTATAAAAAAAGGCAAAAAAATGAAAATTGAATTTCCAGAAAAATAGTTAAACGAAATAATTACAAAAGTGGCAAACTGGTCTCTTTGCAATTTGAAAAGAGAGAAGGGGAACTTTGGTCCCAAAAAAAAGACAGAAAGCGACAAGGTGGACAAATTAAAGTAAAGGGGAAACAATGCACAACGACGAAAGGTATTATCTAAACTGCTCTATTTGCAATGGAACTAGAACTTATGAATTTATTGAACATGTTGCTGTTGATGATTAATAAACAAGCGAGGAGAATTTAAATGTACATAATTGAAAGCCCTTTTGCTGAAACAATTAGATTGAATAAAAATGACATTCTTTATTTTGATTTATACGACGATTGTACGAAAATGAAAGTTGTTTTAAAAAATCAAAAAATCATTTTTCCAGAAAAAATTATTAAAACAGAAGTTATTTTTGAAAAAGGAAAATAAAAGGATTTATTTTTCAGCAGAAACATAACATCATTTTTTTGCAATTTTAGGGAAGAATTAAAAAAAATAAAAGACAATGCCTAGGGCATTAAATTGCAACCTGAATTTCAAAAATTTTATGTTGATGATGAAAGAACGTTTCAGCTTTACGAAGAGATACAAAAACAAAAGCTACCTATTTTGCTGCATTGTGGAGCTGAAATAAGTTCGCAAGGAGAAATTTGTGTTACTCCTGAAAGAGTTTTGAAAGTTATGGGGAAATTCCCTGAACTTAAAATTCTAGGCGTCCACATAGGAGGGTTTTTAATGTGGGAAGAAGTTTTAGAAAAGTTATCGGGCAAAAATATATATTTTGACACTTCAGATAGTATAAAAATAATGAAATAAGTGTATAAATGTTCACTTTGAAAATCGTTAATACCCAAAAACTTCATCATATATATTTTTTTATTATATAAAAAAAGACTGTGGAAAAATAAATTTTCTCGCAGCCTTTTTCTATATGAAGAAATAGGAACTAAATTTTGAATTTATAACCAAAATTTAAACTATTTTTTGCATAAGACATATCTACATGTTTCCTTTCAGATTGGTATAAATTGCCTGCTTCCCCTAAAGCGTTGTATTCGCTATGAGTAAATTCTACTATAAAATCAAAATAGAATTTATATCCAATTCCTACGGCATAATACTGCCCGCCGGATATATTTTTAAGAACTTTCTCGTCAACATTGCAATAAGCGCTTTGTCCGAAATTCCCTTTTATAAATAACCCTTCTATAAAAGGGTTTATTTGAGCTGTTACATAAATAGAACAAAACGAAAAAATTTCAGCATAATCTTTATCAATCTTTCTAGGTAAAAGATATTCTGATCCTGCGCCAAATTTTAAAAAGTTTAGTATGGGAAAATTAGCAAGATATTCTACGGAAACCGAATATCCTTTCCCTGTGTATCCTGATCCATTTTTATATATATTGCTCTTGCTTGAAAAATCCCAGCTAAATTTTGCGTTTAACTCGCCAAGATTTGCTAAAACACTTCCCGAAACACATAATACTATCAATAAACTCAAAAATATTTTTTTCATGGTATTCCTTTTATTGTTTATTTCCAACTTTATACAAAATTGTCTTTAGATTGTAAATGTAATATAATTAATGTCTGAAATCATAAATTGGAGGGTTGGCAATGTATAAAATTGTTTTAATCAGACACGGAGAAAGTACTTGGAACAAGGAAAATAAATTTACAGGTTGGACTGACGTTGATTTATCCGAAAAAGGTGTAGAAGAAGCATTAAAAGCTGGAGAACAGTTAAAAAAAGACGGATTTACTTTTGATTTGGCATATACTTCAGTTCTTAAAAGAGCTATAAAGACTCTTTGGAATGTACTTAATACTATGGACCAGGTATGGATTCCAGTTATTAAAAGTTGGAAGTTAAATGAAAGACATTATGGTGCCTTGCAGGGGCTAAATAAAGCTGAAACAGCAACAAAATATGGTGAAGAGCAGGTAAAAATTTGGAGAAGAAGTTATGATACACCTCCCATGTCTTTGGAAGAAAGTGACACTAGGTATCCTGGCAAAGACATAAGATACGCTGGTCTTACAAAAAAAGAGCTTCCTTTGACAGAATGCTTAAAAGACACGGTAGAAAGAGTAGTGCCTTACTGGGAAAATGAAATATGTCCTCAGATAAAGGCAGGCAAAAAGATTATTATAGCTGCTCATGGGAACAGTTTGAGAGCTTTAGTCAAATATCTTGATAACATAAGTGACAATGAAATAGTAAGTTTAAACATACCTACGGCTATGCCGCTTGTGTATGAGCTTGACGAGAATATAAAACCTATAAAGAGTTACTATTTGGGAGATCCTGATGCTGTTAAAAAAGCTATGGAATCAGTTGCAAATCAAGGCAAAGCAAAATAAATTTATATCAATCACATAAGATAACTAAGGGAGTGTAAATGATACGCAAGTTCAAAATTTATGTTAAGAATAACAAAATTTGGTTTATTATTGGCAGTATAGTAGTTGGTCTTTTGGGTACTACAATATATGGATTAAGCCAGATGGAGTCTTTCTACAGAGTTATGACTCTTGCTCAGTTGCCCATGCAGCTCCTGTTTGCGTTTGTATCTGCCGCTGCTTTTGTGTTTATGTATATGTCGTTTTTTCAAAGAGGCGGCTTCTCTAGTTTAAAGAAGAAGAAAATAAAAGCAAAAGACATAAAAGTTTCGTTTAAAGACGTTATAGGTCTTGATAGCGCAAAGAAAGAAGCTTTAGAGGTAGTACAGCTTATTAAAGATAGAACACAGCTTCAAAAAATAGGCGGCAAAATTATAAAAGGCATTCTTCTTATGGGTCCTCCCGGATGCGGAAAAACTTTGCTTGCAAAAGCTATAGCCACAGAATGCAATATTCCTTTCATTTCAATGGCAGGTAGCGAGTTTGTTGAGATGTTTGTAGGGGTAGGAGCAGGAAGAGTAAGGAGCCTATTTAAAAAAGCTAGAGACTATGCCTATACCGACGGTGCCTGTATAGTTTTTATAGATGAAATAGAAGTTATAGGAAGAGGAAGAACCTTTTCTATGGGTGCTGGAGAGGAAACCAACAGCACTCAAAATCAGTTGCTTGTAGAGATGGACGGACTTGATAACAAAAAAAGTAATGTTATAGTTATCGCAGCTACAAACGCCGACGAAGATGTTTTAGATAAAGCTTTGCTTAGACCCGGACGTTTTGACAGAAAAATTTCTATAACGCTTCCGAATTTAAAAGAAAGAAAAAGTTTATTTGAGTTTTATTTAAAAAGCGTTAAAGTCTCTCCAGACGTAAAAATAGACAGGTTAGCAAAGAAATCTGTATATAAGTCTCCTGCCGACATTGAAAACATGATAAAAGAAGCGGCTTTAATTGCTACAAGAAAAAAGAAAGAACAAATTGACATGAAAGATTTGTCTGAGGCTATGGATAGAATAGATTTGGGTATGGAGACAAATCTTGACATGACTCCTAGAGAACTTGAAATGACTGCCTATCACGAGGCTGGTCATGCTATAGCAATATATTTAATGCATCCTACTGACGATGTATTTAAAGTTACTGTAAAATCCCATCAGGGATCGCTTGGACTTGTAGCTCATCTTCCTAAAGAAGAGTTGCATAGTGCAGACAGAGAAAAATTGACTGCTGATATTATAGTTTCTTTGGCAGGCTATACAGCTGAAAAAATTAAATATAATACTTCTACAATTGGTGTTTCTGCGGATTTTAACCAAGCTATGAGAATAGCAAACGCTATGGTTTGGAAAGTTGGCATGGGTGAAACCGGCTTTGTAGGAGATTTTTCAGCTATACCAAAAGAAGAAATTTCCCAGAGCTTAAAAGAAAAATTGAACAACGAGACTTTGGCGATATTAAAGGCATGCAAGTCTAAAGCTGACAAATTTTTAAGAGACAATTGGGACGCTGTTGACGCTGTAGCAAAAAGGTTAGTCAAAGATAAAGAACTAGATTTTGATGAACTAGAAGAAACAATGGCATTAGTCGGAAAAAGAAAACCCGAAACAACTGGTTCAGATGATGCAAATAATAATAAGGAATAGATTAAGCTGTAAAAAAATAATCGTGAAGACAATAAAATACTTAGTATTGCTTTTATTTACGGTTATTCTGTTAAATTCTTGCGGGGTGACCTACAAGAAAGAAAATCTTACTCAAGATTTAGAGAAATTAGTAAAGAAAGAAGCAGGACAAGAATCAAAAGCATATATTGTAGGCAGAACTTTGTATTTAGATATGCAAGTTAAGGGGCTTACCCCACTTGCTGAACGCGAAACGTTTGCTAAGGCTTTGCGTAAGGTGAAGATAGCAGGTGAAGATATATCAAGAGTTGTTTTAAGTAGTGATTCTGATGTTAAGTTTATGGTAGTTAATGCTTATGACCCTATGTATATTGTTCTTATCAGATTAGTACAAAATGTATACGATACAAAGAGTTACTTTTATATGCGCATATCAAAGTCTGATTATGAATCAAGAATCCTTGTGGAAAAATTTGTATATTCAATAGCAGACATTATAAGAGATAAGCACGATATTTCGCAGGATGAGTTTATCGGAAGGCTTATAGTATCAAAGTTAAATGCTCTTCAAATTGGTGGTGTGTTTCAATATGTAGACGTTAGAAGCAAAACTTTATTTTTGGTCTTACTTGAAAAACTCAATGTTAAGAATATATCGTTGATTGAAGATTTTTTGAAAGAACAGCTTAAAGATTATTCAAAAAAATATAATAACCCTTTTAACTTGATAGAACTTCTTAATGTAAATGGAATAAGGATAACGTCGGTCTCTTTAGATGCTAAATAAGTTTGCAAAAATTTTTCTAGTGGATAATATTTGCGAATTTGGAGGAAAAATGTCAAAGGAGTTAGAGCAGACGGGACTACGTATAAAAGCCATAAGAGAATCTTTAGGAATTTCAGCTCAGGATTTTTCAAAAAGTATAAAGATGAATGAAAATGTTTATTTGGATTATGAAAACGGACTTAAAGAAATTCCATTAAATATTCTTCATGCAATTTCAAGTAAATACAATGTTGAAATGACAGCTCTCATTACAGGAGAAGCGCCTCATCTTAAACAAATAGAGATTGTAAGAAAAGATAAAGGTCTTGTAATAGAAAGAAGAAAAGAGTATAAATATCAGGATTTAGCGGCGTGTTTTGTACATAAAAAAGCCGAAATATTTCTTGTAACTGTTGAGCCTAAAAAAGAGAATTCAAAACACACGTACTCGCATCCGGGTCAAGAGTTTAATTATATTCTGGAGGGGACTCTTAAAATTGTATTTGAAGGTAAAGAATATATTTTGGATCGGGGAGACTCTGTTTATTTTAACTGTGGATATAATCATACTATGATTGCCGTAGGTGGCAATCCTGCAAAGTTTTTAGCCGTTGTGTTTAATTAAAAGAAAGGGACAAAGGCTCTTCTTAAGTCCTGTCAGGTATTAAATTATACACATCTTGAAAATCCTAAAATTTAAATAAAAAGAGAGAATAAATGTTAGCTGAAAAGTACGTAAAAGTTGATTTTGATTCATATGAAGATTTTTTAAAAAACTGCAAAATAAAAGTTCCCAAAGATTTTAACTTTGGTTTTGACGTTGTGGATGAAATGGCGAGAATTGAGCCTGATAAAAAGGCTATGGTTTGGTGTAATCCCGAAGGATACGAGGAAACGTTTACTTTCGGCGATATAAAGGCTGAAAGCAACAAAACGGCGAATTTTCTTAAATCGTTGGGTTTAAAGAAAGGCGATGCGGTAATGATAATGGCAAAAAGGCGTTATGAATATTGGCATTTTGCAGTCGCTTTTCATAAATTAGGAATTTTGATGATTCCCGCGACGCATCTTTTAACTGTAAAAGATATAAAGTATAGAGTTGAAGCTGCCGACATAAAAGCTATAGTTGCTGCGGCGGATAAAAGAATTACAGACGTTATAGACGAAGCAAAAAAAGATCTGCCCGTCTTAAAACATTTGATTTCCGTGAACGGACATGTGGACGGATGGATTGATTATTCAAAAGAATTAAATAAGTTTTCTGGCATTTTTGATAGACCCGTAGGAGAAGAGGCAACTACTGTTTCGGATAAATTTTTGCTGTATTTTACATCGGGAACTACGGGTATGCCTAAGATGACGTACCACGACAACTCATATCCTTTAGGTCATATTATGACTGCAAGATTTTGGCAAAACTTAGATGACAACAGTTTGCATCTTACGGTGGCAGACACTGGGTGGGGAAAAGCGTCTTGGGGGAAAATATACGGTCAGTGGCTTTGCGGAGCGTGTATTTTTGTTTATGATTACGAAAGATTTGACGCCAAAGATTTGCTTGAAAAAATAGCCAAATACGAACTTACTTCTTTTTGCGCTCCGCCGACAGTTTACAGACATATGATAAGAGAAGATTTCTCAAAATATAATTTGTCTAAATTAAAATATGCGGAAACTGCGGGAGAGCCTTTAAATCCTGAAGTTTTTTATCAGTTTAAAAAATATACGGGTCTTGAAATAAGAGAAGGTTTTGGTCAGACAGAAACAGTAGTTTTAGCTGCAATGTTCCCTTGGATAAAAGTAAGACCAGGTTCAATAGGAAAGCCTTCTGCATGCTGGGACGTGGATATTGTTGACAGCGAAAATAAGTCTTGCAAGCCGGGAGAAGAGGGGCGTCTTATAATAAGAACTGACAAAGGAAGACCAACAGGTTTGTTCTTAGGTTATTATAAAGACGAATCAATGACTAAAAATGTTTGGAAAGACGGCATATACGACACCGGCGATATGGTTTACAAAGACGAAGACGGATACATTTGGTTTGTAGGTCGCTCTGACGACGTTATAAAAAGCTCGGGTTATAGAGTGGGACCTTTTGAAGTTGAAAGCGCTTTAATGGAACATCCTTGTGTGTTAGAGTGTGCCGTAACCGGAGTTCCAGACGAATTAAGAGGAGCAATTGTAAAAGCCACAGTCGTTCTTGCCAAAGGTTATAATGCAAGCGAAGAGCTTATTATAGAACTTCAAACCCATGTTAAAAAGGTTACGGCGCCTTACAAATATCCAAGAATTATAGAGTTTGTTGATGAGTTGCCAAAAACAATAAGCGGTAAAATTAAAAGAAAAGAAATAAGGGAAAGGTCCAAATCTAATAAATAAAATTTGAGAAAATTGTTACATACTAAAGAAGGAGAAGTATATGGACATCAGAGAACACATTTTAGAATTAGCCAAGAAAGTCAAAGGTAAAGTAATTTTGCCGGAAAGTTTTGATACTAGAGTTTTAAAAGCAGCAGAAATGCTTACAAAAAACGGAGTTGCTTCGGTAGTATTGCCTAGTGATAATATTGAAGAAGTTAAAAAGATTGCTGCCAATGCAAGTATAGATTTAAGCGGAATAGAAATTATAAATATGGACCAATCTCTTTTGGACAATAGCAAAGTTAAAGAGTTTGTTGCTGCAAGAACTAAGAAAGGCATGACGGAACAAGATGCGTTAGCTTTGCTAAAGAAACCTTTATACTTCTCAATGATGTATTTAAAAAATGGCAAGTGTGACGCTTGCGTAGGCGGAGCGGTTTACGATACAGCTGACGTTTTAAGAGCAAGCATTCATGTTATAGGTACGGCTGAAGGCATAAAGATTATTTCTTCATATTTTCTTATGATACCTCCGTCAAATCATCCTATTATAAAAGAACCTGTTATGTTTACTGACTGTGGCGTAAATCCGGACCCTCAGGCTTTGGGGTTAAAAGACATAGCTGTTTCAACCGTAGCAAACTTCAAAAAGCTTTTCCCCGGCAAAACGGCTAATGTAGCTATGCTTTCGTTCTCAACTAAAGGAAGCGCCAACAATAAAGTTTTGGAAAAAGTTATAGAAGCAACAAAGCTTACAAAAGAACATTTTAAAGAGCAAAATGAAGTTAATGTTGATGGAGAGCTTCAGTTTGACGCTTCTGTAGTTCCAACTGTTGGAGAAAGAAAAGCTCCGGGCTCGGCTGTTGCAGGAAAAGCAAATATATTGGTATTTCCTGATTTAAATGCAGGAAATATCGGCTATAAAATTGCAGAAAGATTTGGCGGATTCCAAGCACTAGGACCAATTATACAAGGACTTTCTCTTCCAGTAAGCGACTTAAGCAGAGGTTCAAGTGCGGAAGATATATATTTAATAAGCGCAATAATGCTTTTAAAATAAGAAAAAGCAAAATGGAAATCATAGATACGCATAATCATATATGGCCAGAGAAAGTTGTCTCTAAAGCCAAAGATTATCTTGAAAGTTTTACTAAACGTAAACTGATAACTTTGCCTACGGCAGACAACCTGCTTAAGGTCATGGATGAGGCAGGCATCTCAAAAAGTATCGTCTCCTCAGTTGCTTCTTATCCTCGTCAAGTTGTATCAATAAACAATTGGCTTTTCTCTATTAAGCAGAAAAGACTTATCCCTTTTGCTTCAATACACCCTTTTTTTGATGGTTTTAAGGAAGAATTAAAAAGAATACAAGACAATACCTTTGGCATTAAATTGCATCCTGAAATTCAAAAATTTTATGTTGATGATGAAAGGGTATTTCCTCTCTACGAAGAGATTCAAAAACTGAAGCTAACTATTTTGCTGCATTGTGGAGCTGAGATAAGTTCCCAAGGGGAAATTCGTTCTACTCCTGAAAGAATTTTGAAAGTTATAGAGAAGTTCCCCGAACTTAAAATTATCGGCGCCCACATGGGCGGTTTTTTAATGTGGAAAAAAGTTTTAGAAAAGTTAGCTGGCAAAAATATATATCTTGATACCTCTGATAGTATTAGAATAATGAAAAAAGAATTGCTTGAACAATTCTTTGAAAAACACGGTTTTGACAAAATGATCTACGGATCGGACTTTCCAATTCAAGATCCAAAAGAAGAAATTGAATTTATTAAAACATTAAACATATCCGAAGAAAATAAACAAAAAATCTTATCTTGGAACATAAAAAATCTAATTAATCTTTAAATAATCCAAAAGAACGAAACAATTCCGCCGAGAACTTCTAAAAGAAACACATCACAAAAATTTTAAAAAGTACGGTCTATAGGACGCTTATTCAAATTTCACAATAATTTCACAAATAAATATATTATTTAAGATTTTAAAATATATCATCAAATTGGGACCAACCCTGTCGCATAAAAGCAAAAAAGATAAACGATTATATCTATCTATAAGTGAACACAGAACACAAATCGGCAAACCATATGTAGCATCATAGGCGACATACGGGAAGTGGGTAAGATGCTTTATGTAGGCGATTTACAGTAAGAAACTATACCCCCTGAAAAGAAAAAGTAATCAAAAGCCTCAACGGGTATAAAATGGCAGACAACGTCCAGATAAGACTAGAGCTTGCAAAAGAATGCAGAGAAAACTTATGATAGGCAAAAGAGAAATCATGTCAAATTTACCATTGGGAACAATGAAAACGGACAAAGTAATTTAAGAAGAATGGGAACTGAGAAAAATAAGGAGAGATATTTTCGTAATTAGTATCAAGAAAATAGAGAGAAGAGGTATGAGTCAATGATTAAAAAATTATTTAAGAAGTTGAGTTCGTTTGTTCTATCGTTATTTTTGTGTTGTATGATCGCACTTGTTAGCAACGCTAACAAAGAAGTCTCAAAAGAGTTGTATCTAGGCATAGACATAGGCGGACAAAGTGTGAAATTAGGAGTTGTTGACTCTGATGGAAAGTTGCTAGAAGAATCTAAAATTCCAACTGATATTAACGCTACACCCGAACAAGTTGTAGAATCCATAGTTAATGCAGCTAGTAAATTTAATGCTTATTCTAAAATCAAGCATGTAGGGGTTGGGATGCCTGGCGATATAGATCTTGACAATGGAATTGTTCGTTTTGTTCCACAATTATCTAAGTGGAAGAACGTTCCTTTAAAGAAGTTGTTGGAAAAAGAAATGGATAGGTCGTCTAATAAAATCTACATTAACAATGATGCAAATACAGCTGCCATTGGAGCATTTTGGGTTGATGCGGAAGGGAAGGCTACAAACCTAGTGTCTATTACGCTTGGAACCGGTGTCGGCGCAGGTCTTATTTTAAACAAAAAACTTTATGTAGGCTCAAGCGGAAGTGCAGGAGAATTAGGACATATTATGATTGACCCTGATAGAAACGCGCCAAAATGTAATTGCGGGAGCAAAGGATGCCTAGAAGCTTTTCTAGGAGAACAATATTTTTTGGTTTATGCTAAGAACTACTTGACCGTTCATCCTTCGGCGATAATAAATGAACTTTCAGAAGGAGATACATCTCGGATAAATGGAAAGATCTTGTTTGATGCTGCCAAAAAAGGAGATAAAACTGCAAAAGAGCTGTGGAATTATTATGGAGAAAAACTTGGGATTTTACTTGCTGACACTATAAATGTTCTAACCCCAGATGTCATTGTTCTTTGCGGAGGAATGTCTCAATCGAGCAAATATTTTATGTCGTCTGCATTAAGTGAAGCTAAGAAGAGATCGTACTCCTCAGCATTTGCTACTTGCAAGATTAAGACTACGGTAGCTACAAGTAAACTTGGCGTTATAGGCGCTGCAATGTTTGCTAAACAAAATGAGTTAGAATAAAGAAGTTGTTGTTTTGTCTCTCGCAGTTACAACTCTTTGGCAATTTCTTGTAGGCTTAGTTTAAATTGTTCTTGAGAGGCGTATATTCTTTTGTCATATGGCGGAGATATTCCTGAAATATCAAGATTTTCAGTAAGGACATTTAGAGATGTAGCCTAAATCAACCAAAATAGCGGGTTTGTCAGTCCAAATAACGGAACAATTTCCGCTCGATCCGCTTGAAAGAATGCAGAAGTTTAAGCTTAAAGTTTTTTAACCACTTTTTGTATTGTTGCAACTGCCAATTTAACAGCAGATTCTATATCTTTTATATTGAATACAGACGAAGGAGCGTGAATATATCTTGTTGGAATACTCAATATCCCTGTAAGAATCCCTTCTCTATTTGTGTAAATTGCTGCTCCGTCTGTCATTCCGCCGTCAATAATGTCTATTTGATGTGCAATATTATTTTTTAGTGCAGCTTCTAACATAATTTTACGCACTTTATGAGGAACTATTGTTCCTCTTCCTGAAGCTTCCATCATTGTTATAGCAACGCCTTTGCCAAGTTTTAATGCTGAAACTTTTTCTTCTATTCCGGGCATGTCGCCAGCTATTGTAGTGTCTATTATAAGAGCAAAATCAGGATTTACTTTAAATGAAGAAGTTTTTCCACCTTTAAGACCTACCTCTTCTTGAGCTGTGGCGCAGGCGTAAATTTCTGCATTTAAATCTTTTATTTTGGAAAGAGACTCCATAACCTTAACCATAGCGTAGCAACTTATTCTGTTGTCTGCAGCTTTGCCATAAAAAAAGTTTTCATGCAAAATTCCAGCATTAGGTTCAAATATTATTTGATCGCCGATATCCAAAACTTTTAATACTTCTTGTCTTGATGAAAGGCCAATGTCTATAAACATATCTTTGTGTTTAATGGGTTGTTTTGCTTCCTCTACAGTCATCAAATGAGGAGGCTTTGTTCCTATTATACCTTTTATATGCTCGCCTTTTTTATTTATAACTTCTACAAGTTTGCCAGGTAGAATGGAGTCGTTTATTCCTCCTACTTTGATAAAATATATATATCCTTTTTCATTTACATGTTTTACAACCATGCCGATTTCGTCCATGTGTGCGGCTATCTGTATTTTTTTCTTGCCGTTGCCTAATTTCCCTATAATGTTTCCAAAATTGTCCGTTTCAACGGAGCTGCACATTTTTGATAGAGCGTTGGTCATTATTTTTGCAACATTTTCTTCATAGCCCGAGATTCCGTCAGACATTAGCAAATCTTTTAAAAGTTTTTCCATTTATTTCTCCGAGATATTTTTTATCGCATTTATTCTATCAAGAACAGGAGGGTGCGAGTATTCTAAAAATACTTTCAATTTATGAGGAGCAAGATTAGAAAGATTGTCCACTGAAAGTTTCTTTAAAGCGTTTATCATATCTTGAGGGTGTTTGTAAGTTGTCACAGCATAAGTGTCGGCTTCATACTCGTATTTCCTTGATAAACAGCTTGATATAGTTGACAACACAAATGACATAGGCGTATATAAGAAAGCAAAAAATATCACGCCTGCATATATTGGCTGTGTGTCCATAAGAAAAGCTTTGTAGAGCCAAGGTTCTTTTATAAAAATAGAAAGTATAAACAGCATAGTTCCCATGGAAACAAAAGAAAAAATCATCTGCTTTATTATATGTCCAAGTTTAAAATGACCCATTTCATGAGCCAAAACGCTTGTCAATTCTTCCACTGTGTGTTTTTGTATAAGCGTATCAAACAAAACTATTCTTCTTGACTTGCCAAAACCTGTAAAAAAAGCGTTTGACTTAGTTGAGCGCTTAGAATTGTCCATTTTAAACAAGCCCCTCATTTTAAAGTTTTCTTTTTTAGCGTATTCTTCAACAGACTTTTTAAGTTCGCCGTTTTCTAATGGGGTATATTTATTAAACAAAGGCATTATAACTATTGGATATATAAAAGTTACAAAAAGCTCAAAAGCTGTTATTGCAACAAAAGCGTACAACCACGCATAATGCTCAATACTTGAAAATAGCCATACTATTACAGAAAACATTACGCCGTATAGTATTCCTTTTATAATGAAAGATTTTATAAAGTCTGTTATAAAGATTTTTCCGTTCATTTTGTTAAAACCAAATTTTTCCTCTATTACAAACGTTGAATAAGCAGAAAATGGCAAATCTACAATTTCATAAATCAAATATAAAATGCCCGCAAATATCAAGCCTGTCAAAACTGTTCCAGCACCAAAAGAAGAAGCCAAAGAATTTACATAGCTAAATCCGCCTGCAAGTATAAAAGTAATCTGTAAAACCAGTGAGAATGTAGAAGAAAAAATGGTAAATTTTGTATTGTCTTTAAGGTAACTTTGAGCTTTAGCATATTTTTCTTTATCAAAAAAATTTTCAAATTCCTGCGGGATAGTATTTGAAATATTTTTTAAATTTAGTAAGTCTGAGATGGTCTCAATAATATATACTGTAACTACAAAAGACAACACCAAATAAGTAAAATGGTTCATTAGCTTTCTCCAGAAAAAAGTTGACTTAATTATACTATTTTTACTTTAAAATGATATAATTCCAAGACAAAATTTGTTGATTCTACGACTTTGGGACTTTGTCCTTTAGCGCAGAATCCATTAACTTTTCAATAAGGTGAGTATAACATAACCAAGTTACAGTTTAGAAACTACGCTCTTCGTGTTGGGTGTTCCCAATAGTTTTGAGAGAAAGAATTTGGACTAAGTCGTAGCTTTCCTCGTTTTTACAAATTTTTATAAACTCTCTCTAAAAATGTAAGAGGAATATATGAATAAATTAGTTGTTACTTTTTACAATGTTGGTCATGGAAATTGTACTCATATAATAACTCCAACCAATCAGCATATATTAGTTGATATTGGCAGCTTGGAGGAATATAGTATAAGTGAATTTCTCAGGACCATATCAGGACAGATAGATATGTTGCACCTGACGCGTCCCCACAAAGACCATTTGTATGATTTAGCGAGATTGAAAGAAGTTGGATTGTCGCCAAGAATTTTGAGTATATATAGACGTGCTTTCCCTGTTAAACATTTATATAATCAACGTCTCTATAATAGTAGTAATAACCAAAGACAAATAACAAAATGGCAATTACAACAAAGTCTAGATAAAAAAATACAGCAAACAGCAAATGATTTTTACAATATTTACACAATGCCTGTTTCATGGAATTCTAATCCTCTCAATCCAGAATACAACAGCGGGGTTACGATAAAAATAGATTTTCCTCCTAACAAATATATAAATCCAGATGACCAAAATTCATACTCTTCGCTTATATCTATAGAATATTATGATGTTAAAATATTGCTCACAGGAGATAATAACAGAGATATGCTAAAAGAAAGGATATTAGACGATACGTCGGATCTTTATAGTCTATCACAATATAATTTATTTGAAAATTCTTTGCGGGCGAGAAATTGGGATGTAAACTTGGATCACTATCGGTTAGGGGTAAAAAAGAATTCATTTACAGATTTCATAATGAATCACCATGTCCTTCTAGCGCCGCATCATGGCAGGACTACAGATTTCTGCAAAGAATTTTTTGATTTAGTCAATCCAAATCTTACAATAGTATCTGATAAGAGCATAGAATATGATAGTCAGGATACAACAAGTGATGTTTATAACAATAATAACAAAAAAGGACTGGTGGTGAATAAAATGGAAAGAAAAGTTTTAACAACTCGCAAAGATGGAACAATTAAATTAATGATATATGAAAATGAAGAATACGAAATCAACACTGGAATAAAAGGCTCTTTTTATGGTTATGACTAATTAATCAAAGCTGTAATGCATAAACGGTGTTTTTAGTTAACATCAAAAAGGTGGATACAATGGCAGGTGATACATCGTTCAAGATACCATTCTACGAGGTAGTTAATAGATTTGTTATAGGAGTAGTTTTTGTAATATTCTTTTTACTCGTGTTCTATGGACAAAGTATTGATTTTATTCAACCATATCATGTCTTGCTATCTACAGCCTCTGATTTTGTTTTGTTAAGTTCCTTAATGGTAATTGTAATAATTTACATGACAGGATTGATAATCAACAGATTTTCTTCTGTATTTATAGAAGAAGTCTTAATTAAACTTGGATTAATTCAAGTTTACGAAAAAAACTACAAAGATTTTAATAAGTGTCGCAAAAAAGATCTATTTCTTTATACTCTTTCAAGAGAATATGCTCTCTCAAGAGGAAATTTTGCATTATGGATTTTACTGACATTTTTATGTTTATTTTCTGGACACTGGTTACCTACATTGACTAAGTTGCATTATAGCAATTGTCTTTTTTTTATCTATGAAAAAGCATTCAGGTAAGATAGATAAGATTATTAAAGATTTTAAATCTCAACAAGAATGTAGCAGCGAAAAGGTAAAAACAATTTCTAAATAAGTTGAGGAATAAAATGCATGAAATAGAATATGGTATAAAATTGTTGGCAGATAAATATTCAGATGCCCTTGCTCAACAAATAAAGTTAAGGACAGATGAAATGCGAAATGACGACAAATCTCACTATTTAATATATGAGGTCTTAGGGATAGATAGAAAAGAAGGCGAATTAATAGATTTATATCAAAACAAAGGTCGTTTCCTATACAAATATGCGGGTTCTTTTTTAGAAGAAGCCACAATTTTGTGTTTTAAAAATAAATTTTCATATGCGCGGGAAAAAGTTAGAATAAAAAACAGTATTACGCAAAGACCTAAGACAATTGAGATTGATTGTTTGATTAATAATAATGCTTTTGAGATTAAATGGAGAGATGCGACGACAGATGGATACCACATAACAAAAGAACATACACGCATCAAAGTTATTCAGAAATATGGATATAAACCAATAAGACTAATGTTTTATGAACCTAATAGGGGGCAAGCTATTAAAGTTCAAGAAACACTGAAGACAATGTATCTTGGAGTAAACGGAAAGTATTATTCTGGAAATACAGCTTGGGAATATGTTAAAGAATATACGAATATTGATTTAAAACAGATTCTGAACAATATCGTCAAGAGTAAACATAGAGGAGGATAGAAAATGACTCTATTATTAGGCGATTGTAGAGATAAATTAAAGAAAATAAGCAGTAATTCGGTAGATATAATTTATTTAGATCCACCGTTTTATACCCAAAAGATACATGTTTTAAAAAATAGGAACAGTTCTAAGAAGTACAGTTTCAATGACATTTGGGAAAATTTAGAAGACTATTTAGCTTTTATAAAACAGGTTTTGTTTCAATTGCGGCGTGTTCTAAAAGAAACTGGGAGCATATTTCTTCACTGTGATAGGTATGCCTGTCATCACCTGCGAATACTATTGGATGAAGCCTTTGGAATAGATAATTTCCAGAGCGAAATAATCTGGAGTTACAAAAGATGGTCAAACTCAAAAAAAGGCTTGCTCAATAGTCATCAAAATATTCTTTTTTATAGCAAAACCAAAAATTTTAAATTCAATGGGATATATACTGAATACTCGCCAACAACTAACGTAGATCAAATCTTACAAGAAAGAGAAAGAGATTCTGATGGTAAATCAATTTATAGAAAAGATAGAATAGGCAACGCAGTTTTACGTAATAAAAACGGCGTTCCTTTATCTGATGTTTGGGAAATCCCTCTTTTGAATCCTAAAGCAAAGGAGCGTTATGGCTATCCCACTCAAAAACCAGTAATGTTGCTTGAACAGATAATCAAAATATCTTCTGATAAAAATGATGTTATATTGGATCCATTTTGTGGTAGTGGAACTACTTTGGTTGCCGCAAAAATGAATAATAGAAAATTTATTGGTATAGATATTTCTAAAGATGCTATTTGTTTAAGTAAACGGCGACTAAACGAGTTAATAAAAACAGAATCGGCTCTATTAGAGAAGGGTGTATATAGTTATATTAACAAAACAGAAAAAGAATTGAGTATACTCAAGATTATGGATGCTATTCCTGTCCAGAGAAATGCTGGCGTAGATGGATTTCTGAAAAAACAATATGGTGACAAACCAATTCCAATCAAAATACAAAAAAATACCGAAACATTAAGTGAAGCAAAAGTAAAATTATTAAAAGTTTGTAAAAACAAAAAGTTTAATTGCTGTATTTTGGTAAGGACTAATAATTTTGAAAGTCCCTTTCTATTTGAACAAGAAGAGAAGTGCCATATTTTAGTCGTTGATTCCTACGAGTTGACAATTAGAAATTGGTTTAAGCTAAATATTAAAAAACACAATGTTATAGAACAGTTGGAGGTCATGTGACTTATAAAGCATTATTATTTCATCATATAGGCATTCCTATTGAAAAATCAAAAATAGGCAAAAATGCTAAGTATTCGCCACTCTATAAAATGTACACGCAAGGCGGCGTTAATAATTTGGGTCTTCATATACAGTACCATGCTTTTGACTCGGGATCCAGTCTTGACGAAAAAATAAGAAGTAAAGTTCATGTCGCATTTAAAACGGACAATAATATAGAAGAAATTATTAAAGGGCATGAAATAATAATGCCGCTTTACGAACCTTTTAAAGGATACAAATGCACGATGATAATTGTAAACGATATGCCTATAGAAATAATAGAAACAACTTTGTCTGAAGAAGAAGTTTGGAATGACGAAGAAATTTTAAATAATGGCGTTTTATATGGAAAAAATGAAAAAGAATAAAGGTATTTTTATAACTATTGAAGGTGGCGAAGGCTCTGGCAAAACTACTCAGTCGCGTTTGTTAAAAGAGTATTTAGAGAAACTTGGACGTAAAGTTTTGCTCACTCGGGAACCGGGTGGAACTCTTTTTGCCGAATCTATACGCAAGATTTTGTTGAGTCCAGATTCGCGACTTGTTCCTCTAAGCGAGCTATTTTTGTATGAGGCGGCAAGATCTCAGCATATGGAAGAATTTATTATTCCTGCATTAAAAGCAGGAAAAGTTGTTATATGCGATAGATTTACAGACGCTACGGTCGCTTATCAGGGATATGGTAGAAAGCTGGATATAAAACTCATAAATCGGCTTAATAAAGAGGCGACCTTTGGCATATCGCCAAATTTAACTATATATCTTGATATTGATTCTAAGAAAGGCTTAAACAAAGCAAAATTTTTAGATAAAGAGTCTTACGGGTCAGATGGTGACAGAATAGAAAGAGAATCTGTTCTATTCCATAACAATGTTAGAAAAGGATATTTAAATCAGGCAAAAAAATGTCATAAAAGAATAAAGGTTATAAAGACTCAAAGTACGCCATTAAAAACGCACATGCTTATAAGAAAATATTTGGATGCGGTATTATAATGTTTGAAAATATACTTGGTCAACAAAAAGTTAAAGAAATACTTTCAAGTCAAATAAAAAGTGGGAAAATAGCCCATGCTTATATATTCATGGGTCAAGATGGCGTAGGTAAGCGCTTGATGGCATCGGAATTAGCTAAAATTCTTAATTGTACAACAAGTAATTTTCTCAAAGGTGAAGCTGGCTCTTGTGGGGTATGCTCTTCGTGTGACAAGATAACTAAAAATATACACCCAGACGTGCATTTTGTAGATTTTGTAAAGCAAGCCCAGCTTGAATGTGGCGATTTAGATAAACAAAAAATAATCAAAATAGAAACTATACGTTATATGCAAAAAGAAGTATCCACAAAGGTACGTGAAGGCAAGTGGAAAGTTTTTGTAATAGAGCCTGCCGAGAAAATGAATGCAGCGGCAGCTAATTCTTTATTGAAAACTCTTGAAGAGCCTCCAGAAAATACAATTATAATTTTGCTTGCAAGACATAAAGAAACAATACCTAAGACGATAATTTCCAGATCTCAGACCTTATTTTTTCAACCTCTAAGTGCAGATATAGTGTCAACTTGGCTTATGTTAAATTGTTCGCTAGATTCAAACAGAGCAAAAGAAATAGCCGAATTAAGCGAAGGCTCTCTTGAAACCGCAAAAAAATTAATAGATGAGAAAGAAGCCAAAAGTCTCTCTTTGTGGCGTAAATTAAGAACTCAAAAACTTTGTATTTCTGATATTCTTGAATTGTCAAAAAATACAGCAAAATTTGGAGCTCTAGAATGCGTGGACGCAATAACGGCAGAAGCAAAAAAAGAATTTAGAATTTATCCTAGAGAAACCGCTCCTGCTTTAGATATGTTAAATAATTCAAGAGCATTGCTTTTAAAAAATGTAAATGCTCAAACAGTCTTAGATAACTTATTTTTTGATTTGCAGGGTTTAAAAATTTGTGACTTTTTTAATTTTTAGAAGCGTTTATTGTGTCAAGATATCTTTGCGTAAATTTGTTCCCTATATTCATCAGTTGCTTGCTTAAGGATTCAAAAATCTAATATCTTCTGAACGCGGACAAAGGTTTGACTATTCGGTAAAAATTTGGTACAAATAAAAATGTGTTGGGCGGTAACAAATAAAAGGAGACGTTAAAAATGAAAGAAGGAATACACCCAAAATATGAAGAAAGCGTAGTTTCTTGCGCTTGTGGTTATACTTTTAAGACTCGTTCAACAAAACCTTCCATTAAATTAGAAATATGCTCAAACTGTCATCCTTTCTTTACAGGCAAGCAGAAGCTTATAGATACAGCTGGAAGAGTTGAAAAGTTTCAGAAACGTTTTGCTAAAACTGAAGGCAAAACTTTGGTAAGAAAGAAAGCCGAAAGAAAAGTTGTAAAACCAAGAAAAACTACTGGAAAAATACTTACCACTTCTCCAAAAAAGGCAAAATCCGCTCCAAAAAAAGATAAAGAAGCTAAGGGTAAGTAATTTTATAAGATAATTTTATGGCAGAATCTTGTCTAGAAAGAGGTTCTGTCATATTTTTTGTGGACAACAAATTATGTTTTTAGAAAAATTAAAAGCGTTGAGCAATCAATTTAAAGAAGTTGAACAGCAGCTAGGAGATTCTTCTATTGTTTCTAATCAGGAAAAATATAGAGAATTGACTAAGCAGTACTCTTATTTGCGTCCTATTGCTGAGAAATATACTCAATATTGCAAACTTTTAAATGATATAAAAGATGCTGGAGAGCTAAAGAAATCTGACGATTCCGAAATACGAGAAATGGCTTTTGCAGAATATGATGATTTAATAAGTAAAAAAGAAAAGTTTGAGTCTGAAATAAAAGTTTTACTTATACCTCCAGATCCTAATAAAAATAAAAATATTATCGTTGAAATCCGTGCTGGAACCGGTGGAGACGAGGCTGCTTTGTTTGTAGGCGATTTGTACAGAATGTATACAAGGTTTGCCGATAGAAACGGTTGGAAACATGAAGTTATAGATTCTAACCCCACAGGTCTTGGCGGTTATAAAGAAATTGTATTTGAAATAAATGGCAATAAAGTGTGGAGTTACTTTAAATTTGAAAGAGGTGCTCATAGAGTTCAAAGAGTTCCAGCTACAGAAGTATCGGGAAGAGTGCATACGTCAGCTGTTACTGTGGCTGTTCTTCCTGAAGCTGAAGAAGTGGACTGTGAAGTAAAGATGGAAGATTTGAGAATAGATACGTATAGAGCTTCAGGTGCGGGCGGTCAGCACGTAAATAAAACTGATTCGGCTATAAGAATCACGCATTTCCCTACAGGACTTGTAGTTGCCTGTCAAGACGAAAGAAGCCAAATAAAAAACAGAGCCAAAGCTTTTAAAGTTTTAAGAGCTAAACTTTACGAACAAAAAGTTTTGGAACAGGAAAAGCAGCTTTCGAGTGAACGCAAACAGCAGGTAGGATCTGGCGACAGATCTGAAAAAATTAGAACATATAATTTTCCTCAGAATAGAATAACTGACCATAGAATTGGCTATAGTGTCTACAACATTACAGAAGTTATGGACGGAGATCTGTCTGAACTTGTAAACAAATTGATAGAAGCTGATGTAGAATCTAAACTCAAGGAAAACAATATTTAAATGTTAGACGGCGAAAACGTTTATACATTATTAAAAACAGCTACAACGTTTTTAAAATCTAAAGGTTTGTCTGAATCTAAATCTGATGCAGAAGTTTTATTGAGTTTTGTATTGCAAACAAAGCGTTCCAAACTGCCTTTATTAAGAAGTCAAAAACCAACCGATAAACAAATGTTGCAATATGAAAATTATGTGTTAAAACGTTCAAATCGCGAACCATTGGCATATATAACAGGGTTTGCCAATTTTATGGGTTTTGAATTTAAAGTAGATAAAGATGTTCTTATACCAAGACCAGAAACGGAAATTTTGGTTGAAGTTGCGTTAAAGATTGCCAAAGAAAAGAATAAAAAATCTGTTTTAGATTTGTGTACAGGTTCAGGCTGTATAGCTATAAGTTTGGCTAAACTTGGAGTTTTTGAAGATATTGTAGCTTCAGACATAAGCGTTAATGCTTTGGCGATTGCAAAAGAAAATGTACTAATTAACAATGCTTCCAATATCAAATTTATTGAAAGCGATATTTTTGAAAAAATACCAGATTGCAAATTTGATATGATAGTTTCCAATCCTCCATATGTTACAGAATATGAATACGCTGATTTGGAGACTGAACTTAAGTTTGAGCCGAAAAAGGCTCTAACAGCGCAAGATGATGGTTTGTTTTTTTATAAAGAGATAGCGACAAATATAACCAAATATTTAACCGTCAATGGGTATATTATTCTTGAATTAAATTCAAATAAAGCAGAAGATATACGACAAATATTTTCAGATAACAAATACGCAAATATTGAAATAATAAATGACTATTGTGGACTTCCTAGAGTATTAAAAGCTGTAAAATCTTGAGATTACAATCCTCCTGCAGGAATGCACGAAGTCGCAGAAAATGTACTTTCTTTAAGATTGCTAATACAAGCTTTATTTTGTATAGATATTTTTATATATAAATTATTGGAGTTAAAATGGATAAAATAATAATACACGGCGGCAAAAAATTGAAAGGGGAAGTTATTATTTCTGGATCAAAGAATTCTACTTTGCCTATTTTGTTTGCAACTTTACTTAGTGACGAGCCTTCAATAATAAAAAATGTTCCTTCTCTTGCAGATATAGACACGACTGTGGAATTTTTAAATTTTATAGGTAAAAAAACTGTTAAAAAAGGGAATACTATAAGAACTTATTCTTCTTGTAAATATAAACATATAGCTCCTTACGATTTGGTCAGAAAAATGCGGGCAAGCGTTTTAATAATGGGACCGTTGCTTGCAAGACTTAACCGTGTTGACGTTTCTTTGCCAGGAGGCTGTACTATAGGGGCAAGACCTATAGACATGCACTTAGATGCTTTTAGAAAACTTGGAGCCGAAATTTCTATTGAAGGCGGATATATTAAAACCTTATCAAAAGATGGGCTTAAAGGTGCTGTTATAGATTTAAAGTTTCCAAGCGTTGGAGCCACTGAAAATATTTTGCTTAGCGCAGTTTTAGCTAAAGGTAAAACTACCATAATTAATGTAGCTAAAGAACCTGAAATAGAAGATTTGGTTGATGTTTTAAATAAGATGGGGGCTAAAATAAGTGGTGCGGGTACAGAAAAAATAATTATTGATGGTGTTGACAGTTTACGAGGATTTACACATGAAGTAATTCCCGATAGAATAGAGGCTGCGACATATATGATAGCTGCAGCTATTACAAAGGGTGACGTTGTTCTTAAAAATGTTACTCCAAAGCATATTGAAGTGGTAAGTAATAAATTGAAAAAAAGCGGGTTATGTGTTAAGGAAAATAAAACGAGTATTAGAGTTAAATGGGTTAGAAATTTAAAGCCTCAAAATATTAAAACAGAAGTCTATCCAGGATTTCCGACCGATGCTCAAGCTCAGTGGGTGGCTTTGATGTGTCTTTTAAAAGGACATTCAAAAGTAGAAGAAACCATATTTGAAAACAGATTTATGTATGTTGCGGAATTACAAAGGTTTGGAGCCAATATAATGGTAAACTCTAAGGTAGCCAATATAACTGGAGTCGATAAATTCTCAGGAGCCCCCGTGATGGTTTCAGATTTAAGAGCAGGAGCGGCTCTTGTATTGGCTGGTCTTGCGGCAGAAGGCAAGACTGTAGTATCAAGAGTTTATCATCTTGATAGGGGTTATGAACTGCTTGAAAAGAAACTTAAAAAACTCGGAGCAGATATAAAAAGAGTGCATTCCTAAAAAAACATATAAAATTTTCTTAATTTGAATGAAATCAGTATTAATATTAACAATAATAGAAACTGCTAGCTCTTGAAAACAATTATAGGTTTTGATAAAATAACATAGTCTTTTAGGGTACTAACTCTAAATAATCACACAATCGGATTTGCCAAACGGTCTCAGAGAAAAACTTTGAGGTTTTGGAGATGGAAGATTGTGGAAGCCGTGAGACGAAAACACGTCTTGAAACGGAAACCGCTACTGCGGTTAAAACCAAAGGAGAAAAGTATGGCAAACATTACAATGAAGGCTTTGCTGGAAGCCGGTGTCCATTTCGGACATCAAACCAGAAGATGGAATCCAAAAATGGGGAAGTTTATTTTTGGAACAAGGAATAAAATTCACATCATAGATCTTCAAAAAACCCTTAAAGAATTGAAAAAAAACTACAAACTAGTAAGAGATTTTGTTGCCGAGGGTAAGGAAATAATTTTTGTAGGAACAAAGAAACAAGCTCAGGTTCCCGTAAAAGAAGAATCTCAGCGCTGCGGAGCTTTTTTTGTAGCTGAAAGATGGCTTGGCGGGACCCTTACAAATTTTGAAACCTTAAAGAAATCTATTGCAAGATACAGAGAAATAGGAAAAATGAAAGAAGACGGTGTTTTCCAGATTCTTTCAAAAAAAGAACAGTCTCAGATTGAAAGAGAGAGGACTAAGCTTGAAAAGTCTTTGGAAGGACTAAAGAATATGACAAAACTTCCAGGTCTCATGTTTGTGGTTGATTCTAACGAAGAATCTACAGCTGTTTCAGAAGCAAGAAAACTCAACATTCCTATTGTCGCTATTTGCGATACTAACTGCGATCCTGATTTGGTTGATTATCCTATTCCAGGAAATGATGATGCTATAAGAGCAGTAAAGCTTTTCTGTTCAATTATAGCTGATGCTGTTTTAGAAGGAAAAGGCGTAACTGAAAAGAAAGAAGGCGAAGGAGCAGATGTTATTGCCGCAGAACCTGCAAAAGAAGAGGAAGAAAAGAGAGAAGAAGCTTCTTCAGAAGTTTCTAAGGAAGGAAAAGAAGATAATGTCAACTGAACTTATAACAAAACTCAGAGAGATGACAGGCGCGGGAATAATGGATTGTCGCAATGCTCTCAAAGAATCAAATAATGATGTGGAAAAGTCTTGCAAGTGGCTTAAAGAAAAAGGTATGGCTTCTGCTGTTAAAAAAGCGGGAAGATCTGCAAAGCAAGGCTTAGTGCATTCTTACATACACGGAAACGGAACCCTTGGGGTTTTAGTTGAAGTAAACTGCGAAACGGATTTCGTAACAAAAACTGAAGACTTTCAGTCTTTAGTTAAAGAAATAGCTATGCAAATTGCAGCTGTTTCCCCAACATATATTTCCCGCGAGCAAGTGCCTGAAAGTATTTTGAATGCGGAAAAAGAAATTTTCAAAGCTCAGCTTAAGGAAGAAGGAAAGCCGGAAAAAGTTTGGGATAAAATCATTGAAGGTAAGATTGAAAAATTTTACAGTCAGATATGCTTGTACGACCAGATTTATATGAGAGACACAAGCGGTAAAGAAACCATAAAAGATTTGGTGACGAAAGCTATAGCTAAAATAGGCGAGAATATAGTAATAAAGAGATTTGCAAGATTTAAACTTGGAGAAGAATAGCAATGAATTCAAAGAGAGTTCTGTTGAAACTTTCAGGAGAATCTCTTTCGGATACTTCTTCGTTAATAAGCGAGAAAAGTCTCTCAAAAGTTACAAGAGAGATTAAATTTGTTCTTGACAAAGGAAATGTTCAGTTGGCGGTTGTTATAGGAGCGGGCAATATCTGGAGAGGTGAAGGAAAGTTTATAGAAAGAGTAACGGCTGATAAGATGGGAATGCTTGCTACTGTAATGAACTCTCTTGCTTTAAACGATTCTTTGATAAAAGCTGGCGTAAAATCGACAGTTTTTTCAGCAAGCGGTGTAAGTGGTTTTGTTGAAAAATTTAATAGAGAAAAAGCTGTAAAGCGTCTTGAAAAAGGATATGTTGTTATTTTTGCCGGTGGTACGGGAAATCCTTTCTTTACCACTGACACAGCCTCGGCATTAAGAGCCGCTGAAATAAAGGCTGATATTTTGTTAAAAGCTACACAGGTAGATGGTGTTTACAATGCTGATCCTAAAAAAGATGAGAATGCTGTTAAATATGGTGTTCTAACTTTCCAAGAAGCTTTGGATAAACATTTGGCAATTATGGACGCGGAAGCTTTTTCTTTGTGTATGCAGTCTGGTATATCAATTATAGTATTTGACTTTTATAAAGAAGGCAATTTACAAAAGGTTATAAGCGGCGAGAAAATAGGTACGAGAGTGGAGGAGTAAATGCAAATTCAAAGTTTTTTTTCTAAGTCGGAAGAGGCTATGAAAAAAACTATAGATATATTAAAAAGTGAGTTGGCTTCTATTAGAACCGGCAGAGCTTCAAGTGCTGTGATAGAAGGAATAAAAGTTGAGAGCTACGGTTCTTTGATGCCGATAAATCAGCTCGCAGGTGTCAGTATTCCTGATGCCAAAACAATAGAAATAAGACCTTGGGACGCGTCTCAGCTTGGCGCTATAGAGAAAGCTATACTTAAGGCTGATATAGGAATGATGCCAGTAAATGATGGCAAAATTATACGTATATCAGTTCCTCCTCTCACGGAAGAAAGAAGAAAAGAAATAGCGAAATCCATAAGCAGAATGGCTGAAAATTTTAGAGTAGCAGTAAGAAATGAAAGAAGAGTTTTGGTTGAGAATATAAAGAAGCTTGAGAAAGATAAAGTTATAACCGAAGATGGTAGAAAGAAGTTTGAGAGTGACGCTCAAAAAGTGACTGACGACTATATTAAGAAAATTGACGAAAGTATTGCTCTGAAAGAAAAAGAAGTGATACAAATATAACGCAGAAAAGAAAAAATGGAGGATAAAAAAATGGCTTATCAAATTGATAGAAATATATGTACAGGTTGCGGAGCATGTGCGGGCAATTGTCCAGTTTCAGCTATTGAGCAGAAAGACGATAAGTATGAAATAAATGCCAGCGTATGCATAAGCTGCGGAGCATGTGAATCTACCTGTCCTGTAAGTGCAATTTCTCAAAAGTAAGGAAGACTTTTTGATACCCGAACATATAGCGATTATAATGGACGGGAATGGCAGATGGGCTAAGAAAAGATCATTACCCAGAGTTTTTGGTCATAGGCAAGGGGTCAAAACCGTAAAAAAGATTGTTAAGTCTGTCAGCAGGCTTGGAGTCAAGGTTTTGACCCTTTATGCTTTTTCTACTGAAAATTGGAAAAGACCTAAAACCGAAGTTGATGCACTTTTTTCTTTGCTTTCGCGATTTATAAAGAAAGATTTGAAAGAGTTAAGTGATGCTGGTATCAAACTTAGAATACTTGGCGACTTGTCAAAATTCCCGCAAGACTTGAAATCCGAGATTCTTTCTGTTTGCAAAGACACGGAAAATAATACGGATTTAGAGTTGAATATAGCTTTAAATTACGGAGCAAGGCAAGAAATTATAAAAGTCTTTGAAGAGATGTTAAAACAAGGTATAAAAAAGCCGACGGAAGAAATTGTGTCGTCTTTTTTGTATACTGCTGGTCAACCGGATCCTGACTTGCTTATCCGTACATCGGGAGAATTTAGAATATCAAATTTTCTTTTGTGGCAAATAGCATACTCCGAGATTTATGTAACCGATAAACTTTGGCCTGATTTTACTCCTAAAGATTTAGAAGCTGCAATTTCTGAATTTCAAAAGAGAGATAGGCGTTTTGGGGGGATTTAAGTGCTTAGTACCAGAATACTTACCGCTGTTATTGGTATGCCTTTAATTTTTTTGTGCATATACTTTGGTGGCATTTCGTTCTACGCAATGATGTTTTTTGTTTCCGTGCTTTCAGTGTATGAGTATCTGCTGATAGTAAAAAAATATAAACCCCACGCAGTTGTGTCTTTAATTATGGCAGCAGGATTTTTTCTTTTTCTGTGCTTTTGCAAAATATGCTACGGTTGTGGCTGCTGCTGTATGGACAAATCTTCAATTTCAGCGATTTTAATTCTTCTTATTTTCTTTGTGGTGGAAGTTTTTAAAGGGAAGGCAAAGCTCAGCGTTGAGAGAATTGCAACGTCTTTTCTCGGGGCTTTTTTTATTCCGTTGGCTCTCGCACATATGGTTTATATCCGTGATTTAAATGGCGGAATGCAATTGATATTTTTTATTTTTATTGAAGTTTGGGTTTTGGATACTGCGGCTTATACTTTTGGATATATGTTTGGTAAACATAAACTTGCCAAAAAAGTTAGCCCTAAAAAGACTATTGAAGGAGCTATAGCGGGAGTTGTTTTTGGTGTTTTTATGGCTGTTGTGTGTAGGTATTTGTTTATAAGCAGTATTTTAACTTTATACGAAGCTGTGGTATTAGGTTTGGTTATATCCGTTGTCGGGCAGTTTTCAGACCTTGCAGAATCTCTGATTAAGAGGGATGGAGATGTTAAAGATTCCGGTAAAATTATTCCTGGACATGGCGGCGTTTTTGACAGGTTTGATTCTTATATTTTTGCGGCTCCTGCCGTATATTACGTTTTAATGTTTATAAAATGAAAAGAATAGCAATTTTAGGTTCATCAGGTTCTATCGGCAAGCAGGCAATTGATTTAGCGTCAAAAATGAAAGAAAAAGTTTATGTTGAGGCGCTTGCCGTTGGTTCTAATTTAAAAGTTTTGAAAGCCCAGCTTAAAAAATTTAATCCTTCCGCAGTGTCTATTGCAAATGATTTGGATGCCATAGAACTGAAGAAATGGTGCATTTCAAACAAAATAAAAACTAATGTTTACAGTGGGCAGAGTGGTCTTGAAAAACTCGCAACTATGCCTAAAGTTGACACGGTTTTAGCCGCAATTGTTGGTTCCGTCGGCTTGAAATCAATAATAGCAGCAATAAAAGCAAAAAAAAATGTTGCCCTTGCTAATAAAGAGTCCCTTGTTATGGCTGGAGATCACATAATAAAACTTGCTGAGAGAAATGGCGTTTCTGTGCTTCCTGTAGATAGTGAACATTCGGCGATATTCCAATGCTGCGTTGGGGAGAAAAAAAGTCAAATAAAAAAAATAATACTTACGGCTTCCGGAGGTCCCTTTTATAAATATGCTGGCGATTTTTCTAAGATAACTGTAGATCAGGCTTTAGCTCACCCTACTTGGAAAATGGGGAAAAAGATAACAATAGACAGCGCTACGCTTATGAATAAAGGGCTTGAAGCCATAGAAGTTTCCATACTTTTTGGCGTTCCAATAGACAAAGTTGAAATAGTTATACATCCTCAGTCTATAGTTCATTCTATGGTGGAGTATATTGACGGTTCTATTATAGCTCAGCTCTCAACTCCTGATATGAGACTGCCAATACAGTATGCGTTGACCTTCCCCGAGAGATTAAAATCTAATATAAAGTTTTTGAATCTTGTGGAAGTTGGCAGGTTAGAATTTTATAAACCTGATTTTAATAAGTTTCCGTGTTTAAAGTTGGCATATTTGGCGGCTGAAAAAGGAGGAACGCTACCTACTGTTATGAATGCGTCTAATGAAATTGCAGTAAAGAGTTTTTTAGACAAAGAAATAAAATTTACAGATATTGCAAAAATAGTTGATAAAACAATAAAGGCTCATAAAATTTCAAAAAATATGTTTTTAGAAAATTTTTTTGAATCAGACTCTTGGGCAAGAGTTTATGCGCGTAATTTAATAGAAAAGGAATTCAAATTATGACAATAATTATCCAGATACTTGGAGTTGCTATAGGATTTGGTTTTTTAGTTTTTATACACGAACTTGGGCATTTTCTTGCTGCGAGAGCATGCAAGGTTAGAATATTAACTTTTGCTTTTGGTTTTGGTCCAGACTTGATAAAATATACTTACAAAAATACTAAGTACTGTATAAAAGCTATCCCTTTCGGCGGGTTTGTTTCTATGGCAGGAGAAAATCCTGAAGAAGCAACAGGAGCAGAAGGCGAGTATTTGTCTCTAGAATGGTATAAGAAAGTATTTATATCTTTTATGGGACCATTCTCAAACTATATTTTGGCAGTTTTTTTGTTTGTCTTTGTCTTTAACATATGGGGTGTCACTACTATTTCAAAAACATCTTTAGTAGGAAGTGTCATAAAAAATAAGCCTGCGGATCAAGTTGGACTTCTAAGCGGAGACAGAATAAAATCCATTGATGGGGCAGAAGTAAGTACATGGAATGAATTGATGGAAAATTTAAAAAATAAAGCTGATAACCGGACTATTTTTGTAGTTGAGAGAGGCACCTATACTTTTGATGCGACCTTAACTGTAGATAAAAATCCTGCTACTGGCAGAGGCGTTATTGGCATAGCTCCTTTTATAGAGAAATCAAAAACAGGTTTTTTTGAGTCTATTTATTTGGGCATAAAAGCGCCTCTTTCCCAAACTTTTATGACACTTGAATACCTTTTTGTCAAACTGATTTCGTTTGAAAAACCTGACATTTCAGGACCTATAGGCATAATGCAGTTGATGGGCGATGCTACTAAATCTGGGATGGCTGATTATTTGAAATTTCTTGCTGTTATATCGGTGGCTTTAGGCATGTTTAATTTATTTCCTATACCTATGGTTGACGGCGGTATGATAGTTTTGTTTGTTATAGAAGGAATAATTAGAAGACGGATAAGTACAAAAGTCGTGCAAGTTTATAATACCATTGGTTTGATTTTTGTTATTGGAATTTTTATCTTTGCAACGTATAGCGACTTTTTGAGATTAGGCATAGACAAACTATTCGGCAAGTAATAGAGCTTGGTTTTTGAGTTTATGTTTCCTTATGTTCCAACTTGCGTACATAACAGCGTACGCTTCATTGTAGCAAGCGTCGTCTAAGTTCAAAACTCATGAAAAAGTTCATAAGTTCAATGCCCGAACTAAAAGAATCGTTTCATCTTGTTCATTATGCTGCTAAACTTCATAAGAGAATTGCGACTACCCACCCTTTTAGCGACGGTAATGGCAGAACTGCAAGGCTTGTTATGAATCTTGCTTTGCTCCAAGCAGGGTATCCTATAACCATTGTCCCGCCGATATTAAGGAACGGTATATATCGTCCATAAGATTGGCTAATAAAGGTATAATTGAACCTTTTTACAATTTTATACCAAATGTTGAATACGAAAGCGACAGAGATTACATTAGATTGTTAAAACATTATTTTGGTAAGTGAAATGAAATTTTATAAGAGAAGTCAAACAAGAAAAGTTAATATCGGCGGTGTTATAATAGGCGGCGGCGCGCCTATTGTTGTACAGTCTATGACTAACACAAATACAAAAGATTGGAAAGCGACCGTAAAACAAATAAAGCAGCTTGAAAAAGTTGGTTGCGAAATAGTAAGAGTTTCTCTACCCGACATGGAGTCTGCTTATAACGTAAGCAGAATAAAAAAGAATATAAAAATTCCATTGGTGGCGGACATTCATTTTGATTACAAAATAGCTTTAGAAGCAATAAAACAAGGCGTAGATAAATTGAGAATAAACCCTGGAAATATAGGCTCAAAAGACAAAGTTGAAATCTTAGTAAAAGAAGCTAAAAAAGCTCATATTCCCATAAGAATTGGAGTCAATGCAGGGTCGCTAAAAGAAGTTCATAATTTCCTTGACAACACTTTACGTGCTAAAGCTCTTGCCAACGCAGCAATAGAGCATGCAAAGATTTTAGAAAAGCATGATTTTTTTGATATAGTTGTTTCGCTAAAAGCTTCAAATATTGATACAACAGTACAAGCGTATAAAATTTTTGCTTCAAAAAGAAATTATCCGTTGCATTTAGGCATAACGGAATCAGGCACAATTTTTAGCGGCACTATAAAGTCTTCAGCAGGTCTTGGAATTATGCTTTACGATGGAATAGGCGACACAGTAAGAGTATCTTTAACTGCAGATCCTGTTGAAGAGGTAAAAGTTGCGTATTCTCTCTTACAATCTTTAGAACTTAGAAGTTCTGGAATAGAAATAATTTCGTGTCCCACTTGTTCAAGAACTCAAGTTGATTTGATAAAAATAGTTTCAGATATGGAAAATAGAGTGGCAACAATAAAAGATTTAAGAAAACTTTCTAAGCCTATAAAGGTCGCGATGATGGGTTGCGTCGTCAATGGTCCCGGAGAAGCAAAAGATGCAGATTTTGGAATAGCTGGCGGCAAAGATGGCGGAATATTGTTCAAAAATGGTGAAATTATCGGAAAAGTAAAGCCTGATAAATGGGTTTCAAAGCTTGTTTCTATGATAAAAGACCGCCTAACTAACAGTTCGGAGGACTAAAAAATGGCAGAGATTTATTTGACAAGAGACGGCAGAGAAAAACTTATTAAAGAATTGGAAGAGCTGCAAAAAAGAAAGCCTTTAATTCAAGACGAAATAGCAAGAGCTAGAGAACACGGCGATTTAAGGGAAAATGCGGAATACCATGCCGCAAAAGAAGCTCTTACAAATCTTATGCGAAGAATAATGGAGTTAGACTCAAAAATTGCCAGAGCAAAAATTATAGAAGATCAAAATATAGAAGCCGATAAAGTATTTATAGGAGTTACAGTCACCATACAAGATGAAGATGGTGATAAGTATGAATATACCGTCGTAGATTTAGAAGAGGCTGATCCTTCTACAAATAAAATATCTGTTCAATCTCCTCTTGTGCAAGGACTGCTTGGACATAAAGCTGGAGAAACTGTTGAAGTTGAGCTGCCTGCAGGCAAAACAAAGTTTAAAATATTAAAAATTTCAAGATAGCTTTATGGTTTTACGCGTCATTGCAGGCTTGACCCGCAATATTAAATGGCATAGGGATTCTCAAGTTTTTGCTGGAATGACAATGACAAGTGTAGCATAACTATTTTATAAGTATAACGAGAATAATAGACAGAGGTATTTATGTTTTTTACTAAGATGTTAATCCCGACTTTAAGAGAAGCTCCTTCAGATGCAGATATTATATCTGCAAAACTGATGATTAGAGCGGGAATGATACGCAAGTTGGCTTCGGGATTTTATGAATTTTTGCCTTTAGGTTTAAAAGTTTTAAGAAAGATTGAAAATATAATAAGAGAAGAAATGAATGCTGCAGGTGGTCAAGAGGTAAGTCTTCCTTTGATATTTCCAAAAGATTTGTGGGTTGAGACTGGACGGTGGAATATTTACGGTAAAGAGCTTTTTAGACTTAAAGATAGAAAAGATGCTGAATTTTGTTTGTCTCCTACGGCAGAAGAAGCTGTAACAGATTTAGTAAGAAGAGAAATCAAGTCTTACAAGCAGCTTCCTTTGATGTTGTATCAGTTTGGCGCAAAGTTTAGAGATGAAATTCGTCCGCGTTTTGGCGTTATGCGTGCTAAAGAATTTTTGATGAAAGATGCATATTCATTTCATACTGACGAAGCTGATTTGGAAAGATATTATAAAATTATGTTTGACGCTTATACAAATGTCTGCAAAAAGTGTGGATTTAAGTTTCGTGCAGTTGAGGCTGCTTCAGGTGCTATAGGCGGATCTTTTTCCCACGAATTTATGATTTTGGCAGATACTGGTGAGGAAGAAATTGCATGGTGCGATTGTGGGTATGGAGCAAATAGTGAAAAAGCCGAATGTTTACCCATATCTCAGCCAAAAGAAGAATCTTTATCTTTTGCCGAAGTTTTAACTCCTAACGTCGGAGCCGTTGAAGACGTTGCAAAGTTTTTAGAGACTTCTCCAGAAAAGTTTATTAAAACTATGATCTATAAAGCCGACGGCAATCCTGTTGTTGTTTTGGTGAGAGGCGATCATGAAATAAACGAAATAAAACTTCAAACCTTGCTTGGCGCAGCTGACATTGTGCTTGCCGATGAGCAGACAGTCGTTTCTATAACTAATTCTCCTTTGGGCTTTGCTGGTCCTGTGGGGCTTAGAGGCGTTAAAATTATTGCAGATTTGTCTGTAGTTAAGATTTCAAATGCAGTTGCTGGAGCAAATAAAAAAGATTATCATCTTAAAAATGTAAATTATAATAGAGATTACAATGCAGATATTGTCGCTGATATAAGAAAAATTATGCATGGAGACACCTGTCCGAAATGTAAGAAAGAAAATTTAAGATTTTCGAGAGGCATTGAAGTAGGACATGTTTTTAAATTGGGGACAAAATACTCTAAATCTATGAATGCGACCTATTTGGACACAAATGGCAAAGAAAATCTTATAGTTATGGGTTGTTACGGTATAGGCGTTACAAGAATTCTTGCCGCTACTATAGAACAATCTCACGACGATAATGGAATAATATGGACTGACAATATGTCTCCTTTTAACGTCGTACTAATACCTGTAAATTACGCCGATACGAAAATCAAAGAAACAACAGATAAACTTTATAAAGAGTTAACTTCAAAAGGCATAGACGTTTTGGTTGATGACAGAGATGAAAGAGCTGGTATCAAGTTTAAAGATGCCGACTTGATAGGTATTCCATACAGAATAACTATTGGAGAAAAAAATCTTGAAAAAGGGCAAGTTGAATTAAAAGCAAGAAGAGATGGCAAAGAAGGTATTAAACTTTTAAGCCCACAAGAAGCTTCGTCTGAAATAATAAAAATATTTAACAAGTAATTTTTATAATACATTGTTGTAAATGTGAGGCGAATTTGTTAAGTAGCGAGCAATTTCTTTTTATTCTAAATAAAACTTCAAAAATTTATTTTAAAATGTTTTATAAAGGCGGTTTTTCCTAAATAGGAAAGACCGCTTCTCTTTTTTTAAGTATTAATAATGTACCTACATTATGAAACATTAGTTTAAGCGTTTATATAAAAATATTTTGCAGTATCTGTTTTAAATAAAAAAAGGCAAGGAAAAAATTATATTATATGAAGAAGTTAATGAGACTGGCAGTGATAGCAAGTATGATAATGTGGCAAATAGGAGAAGTACACGGGCAAGTGAAATTGGCGACAGGGTCAAGAGCAAGCATTAATAGGCATGAAAGTGGAGTAAATGGCAATATAAGGAATACATCAGTAATAGATATAGAAGTTCCAGATAGGAATGGAATATCGTACAACAAGTTTGACGAATTTAATGTAACTGGCGAAGATTTAATATTTAACAATTCCCAAAAGGCGCTAATAATAATAAATGAAGTTATGAGCGAGATAGGATGGTCGAGTTTAACAGGGATGGTGAAAGTAATAGGGAAAAAAGCAGCGTTGATAATAGCAAATCCATGGGGAGTAAGCGTAAACGGTGTGGAGTTTATAAATACCGATAAGTTGTTGCTTGTGGCAGGGAGAATTAATTCTAGTACAAGTAATGAAAGGTTTGAAGTAGGAGAAGAAGGAAAAATAGAGATAGTGGAAAAAGGGTTAAAACATAAAGGTGTGCTAGAAGCAATAGCCAAGTATATGAAGATAAGCGGGGAAGTAATAGCTGACACAATAGAAATAGTAACAGGGAAAGGAACATACGAACATAAGTCAGACGGAAACATAGAGCAAGTTTCCGATATGTTGAAGCAAACAGAGGAGCAAGGCAGCCCAAAAACTAGATGTGTTTTAAGCAGTCAGTTACAAACAATAATTGATGAAGTATTAAGCAAAAGGAAAAGCTCCAATTGGTTCAATGGAAAAGAAGATGGTGCGGTAGAAATAGGGAAAGAAGCAAATATTTACAGTAACCAACTAAAAATAATAGCTAATGAAGTATTAAACAAAGGAAATATTATAATTTTCAACTTTACAAGAATAATATGTAAATCGTTAAACAATTATGAGAATGGAATTATAACGACAAATGAAGGAGAAATGATTATAGATGTAGAAGGAAATATTAATAATGTAGTAGGATCAATAATTAGTACGGAAGGCGATGGCGATTTAAGGATAAAAGCAAACGAAATAAGGAATGGAATGGCGTCTAAGGTAAAATCCAGTAGAGGGATGTATATAGAAGCAGAAAAGCTTTTTAATCTTGGAGAACCAGAAGGTGACACGCATTATAGCGAGTACGAAGGAAGCGGACAAGTGCTTAGTTCCCAAGTAAAAATAGTGCCGCATGGGAAAGAGAATGTGAAGGTAACAAGTATAACAAATGCGTCGGAGATACTAAGTCAGGGAGAAATGAGCATTAATGTAAAAGACATAGAAAATAGAAGTAGCCAAATAAGCAGTAGAGGAAAATTGAACATAACAGGAAATACGATAAGGAATGAAAGGCTAGAATTTAACGTTAACAGACTATATAAAGTGAATTTAGGCGGTAAAATTACAGACATAAGAAGAGAAGAAAAATATTATACTAACATGCCGTCTATAATATCAGGAGAAAGTGTAGAAATAAGGAGTGAAGATATTATTTTGCAGGATCCGCAAAGACAACATTTAGAAACAGATCCATACAAGATGGTAAGCAGAATAGTTGCGGCAAATGATTTATATGTAAGAGGAAAAAGGATTGAAAATAGAGGTCTTTTATTATCTGAGAATAATAAGATAGATATATTATTTAGTGAAGATTTACTAAATAAAGGAGGAGTAATAGGATCAGCGCAAGGAGGAGTAGTAGAATCAAAGACTAGGATAACAAATGAGGCGATACAAAACACTTTTAAATATGAGATAAATACACCCACGCATCTGGTAGTAGGATTAAGTGGAAATGAACGCTCTGTATATAATGCTCTTTTGCAAGCCGTGGAAAGCTCGGTAGATAGTGCAAAAGATATAGCGCTTCAAAAACGTTATAGGGAGCTTATAGAAGCGTTTCGTTATAGATATGAATTTCAAGATCCTATAATTCCAGCGGCAATAGGGGTAGTAAGGACTAGCAACGCATTGCCAGCAGCGGGAACAGAAGATAAAGGAGTGCTGATGATAGAAGCTCCGATAATAGAGAATATAGCGTCATATTTTTTAGGGCAGGGCGGAGTGTTATCAATAGTAGCGGAGAAATTAACAATAGCGTCAATAGAGGTAAAGAGAAAAATAGAGTCAGGAGTCAAAGGCGGCAGTAGTTATTTTTTAGAGGAAAGCAAGCAACATGTAGGAATAGATGCAGGGATATATAGTGATGGATTAGAATTTGAAGTTGACGATTTGGAAATGAAATCAGGAGCAGTAATAGTAAAAGGAGATGTAAAAGGTAAAGTCAAGCGTATAAATGTAGATGCAGTAGAAGAAGAGTATATAAGAGAAGAAGAAAAGCGAAGTGAAAAGAGAGGCGATCTTTTTAAAGAGGGCAAAAAGACATATGAGCATAGTTGTGATAGTGCAACTCGGCAACTTAGAACAAAGATAGAAGTTGGAGGGGACTTAGAAATAAACGCTCAAGAAGAAGTGAACATAGTAGGTGGCGATATAGAAGCGCAGAACATAATAATACATTCAGGAGGAGTTGTAAATATAGAAGGGACACAAGAAAACCAAGAACATTCTGAGGAAAAACATGAAGAGAAAATAAGTGGACTAAAATTTGGCAAAGGATTAAGTTTAGAGCAAAAACGTACTGTAGCAGACCATAATGAAAAGCAGGGACAAAGTTATGTCAAAAAAACGCAGTTAAACGCAAAAGGAAAATTAGAGATAGTTGCTCCAGAAGTGATGCTTGAAGGCGTAGACGCAAATGCAGATAAAATTAACATAAAATCTGACATTTTGAAGATGAACCCAATGTTAGAACGACAGTTAAGCGTAATATTAGGTAAAGAAGAAGAACAAACAATAATATTTAAAATAGAAAATGCATTAACAGGTACGATAGATGCAGTGAAAGGAAATGAAGAAACGCTGAAAGCGATAGATAAGGCAAATAATGAGTTACATGAAATAGATAAATTACATAAAGAAGGAAAAGCCAGCGATAGGGCGTTACGCGATGCCGAAACTAATTTAGCGATATTGATAGCCAATGAAGTCACAATGGTGCTCAAAGTAGTAAAAGAAGTAGCGACACTAGCGGCATCAATAGGAGTATTAGGTTTTTATATATCAGCAGAAGTAGAAACAAAAGTAGAAGAAATTGTAAAAGGAAGTAGCGCATATAAGTTTGTATTGAATAAGCTAAATGCAAGGGAAATAAAAATAAATGTAATAAATGGAATCCTAAAAGGAAGTACAACAGACAGTACACAAGAAACGGTAATAAATGTAGAAAAAGATTTAGTATTAGAATCAGTGCAAGATAAAGAAGAAGGATATACAAAAAGTAATTCTTACAGCGGAGGAATAGGATATAGCGTTACATCCGTTGGAGGAAGCGTCGGTATTTCAGGGGAATATGGACACTCGTATAGTGAAAGTAATAAGGAATCTACGCAGAGTTCATATATAAAGTCAACTGGAAAATTAGTAGTAAGAGTTGGCGGGACTACAAGATTGAAAGGTTCAACGATAAGTTCAGAATCAGGGGAGACAGATATTGAAACAAAAAGTTTGATTTATGAAGACATAGAAAATAGCGAGAATGCGATAGAAGACGGGAAAAGTGTATCGGTTGGACTTGGAAAAAATGTGTTGGATGGAACGGTTTCAATAGGATATAAAGATAAGGAACATATAAAAGAGGCAGTAACAAGAGCAACAATAGGAAAAGGAAAATTAACGGTTTTAGATGGAAGCGGAGAAGGAATAAACCGGGAAGAAGATAAAACAGAAGAGAATAAAAAAGATGAGGTGTTAAAAGCAGGCGACTGTGTTTTAACATTAGATACAAGGTTGTTTAGCGCAAAAGGAAGAGAAGAAATAAAGGATCAAGTAAAGAATATTGGAAATAATTTGGAAAATATAGGGAGGGGAGTACTAGGTAAAGGACAAGAGACAGGGGAAATAATATCAAAAATATATAAATCAATACTAGGAAGTTCAAAAGATGGTAAAAATATAGCCAGCAGGATAGCTGGAGCAAATGATATGTACGAAGTAGTGATGAAAAATGAGAAGATTAGTCAAATAGAAAAAGAAAGGATATTAGAAAGTGAAGAGATAGAGAAGTTAGCAATAGCGACGAGTAATTTAGAAAAAGTAGAAGAGTATATAAGAAGGAACAAAATAGGTGAAGAAATAGCAAGAAAGTTAAGAGCAGTAGCAGTAGTTGAAGGATCGTTTGTACATGTAGAAGAAGATGGAAAGATATATATGTCTAAATTTGGAAGTAGAGATAGTTATGAGAATGGAGTATTACATTTATCAATAGAAAGAGTATCTTATGAAGAGATGACGAGTAAAGAATATCTTGCTAATATAAAATTGTCGGATACAGATGAAGTGTACATATCTAAGATAAAGAAAGCTAAAGCCTCAATTGTGGATATGTTGTTAGAGACAAGATTTTACGGGAAGTTGAAATTAGATTTAGATGAAGTAGGACGAGACACAGCTAGCTTATTGATGGACATAACCAAAGGATTGCATAATAAAGAAGTATATAAAGAGGCGTTTGAAGGGATAAGAAAACTTCCGCAGGCAGGCGAAGAGGCATTGTCCCTTCTGACCGCGTTAAGTAATCCAAAGGTGTTAAGGAGTGTAGTAAAGAAAGGGTATGATACGGTAAAGAAAGATCCGAAAGAAGCAGGATTATTTATATTGTCAACATTGACAAGTTATGACATATACAAGATGGGGATAAGTAGTGAGAACCAAATATATGGAGCGGGGCTAATATTTGTAGGATTAGTATTGGATGGAGGGACGAAGGTATTAAAGACGGCAAAGGATGCCAAAGAAGCGGTAGAAGCTGTAAAAGAAGTGGCGAAAGAGGCGAAGAAGATAGGGAAAGAAGCAAGAATAGTGTATGCTACATCGGAAGGGACGAGAGTAGTTGCTTCGGAAAAAGCGGTAGATAAGTTGATACGGCATGTAGAAAAAGGTAAGACGACGGGCGAGCGTCTTAGCTTTCACGAGGTTCCATTTGCCAACTTGGAAATATGCAAAACGTTTTATCCAAAGAGCGTAAATAAAAAATTGGCGGAAGAAACTTACAAAGACCCACCTTACAAGCCAGGTACGAGAGTTTTTGAAGCTGTTGTAAAGAAGGAAACAACACTTGTTAGAGTTTATCCAAAAGAGGGTGATCCAAAGGGGCAGTTTCTTACCTTAGAAAGTGAAATTAAAGGATTAACACCGAGAGAAATTCAGGAAAGATTTGCGCTGCTATACGAACCAGAATTGAAGGCGAAATTGGTTTTAAAGCCGAATGAAAAGATAAGATTTGGAGTAGTAAACGAGAATTATGGTCGAAAAGGCGGAGGGTTGTAGTTTGATTTGATGGGATCACAACTGAATCCAGATAGATTTATTCCAATTGGAGAATTACAATGAAAGGATTAGAACGAGTTTATGGGATAGATATTGTTGTTGACGGTAAGGACATTAGTGGTAAAACTGCAGGGTTTGATTATCCTGTCGGTGGCGTAGAAGTAAGCAAAGATAGAATTTTTGTACGTCTCGAAGTTCGTGATTTTGTCAAATTTGGAAAGAAGATAATTTTTTATGATGATCCAATAGAAAAAATTATCATCGAGGACGATGAGAAACCAGAATATAGAGATAAAAGTAGAGATATTGAAGGAGACGATTTAAACAGAGTGTATTGTTATGATTACGAAGGAAACATGCTTTGGCAGATGCAAGCACCGGGATTTGAAAACTTGTCAGATACTAAGCAATATCCAATAATTGAGATGGAGTATGATAGAAAAAAGAATAAATTGTTTGTAACAGATATTATGGGTCAGAAGTTTGAAGTAAATGTAGAAACAGGTGAACCCACAAAACTTGCTGACGAAAGAATTTCTTATCGAAATGGTAGATTTACAATGAAAGGGGTAGAGGGTTTTAACAGGGAAGAGCTTATTATCAGCGGTAAAAAAATAAAGTTTGATTACTTCATTGGAAGGCTGGAAATATGTGAGACTAAGATCTTTGTATGTCTTAATGTTGGTGATATTGTTAAATTTGGAAAACAGTGTATTTTTTTTCGTGGAAAACTAAAAAAAATTCTCATCAATAATGAAACAAAACCGGAATGTAGAGACACAAACAAAGATATTAAAGGAGATGATTTACATAGAGTTTATTGTTATGACTACGAGGGGAATTTAGTTTGGCAGATGAAATCGCCGATTCATCTTCTTCCGAAGCGTGAAAAATCTAGGAAGAATGGTCCTACGCGTGGGGAATTATTTTTTGAGGAATGTCAAATAGAATGGATAAAGTACGATAGAAAAAAGAAGAAATTTTTTGCGATAGACTCCATATCGCGATACTTTGACATAAACCTAGAGACAGGCGAGCCAATGAGTTTTGAAGCTATTAGGTAATAAAAATGTAGCAAGGAAGTTAAGAGGTGGAGGAGTAAAATGAATTTAAAAGTTCTTTGTTCATTGTTAAATAAATTTGGATTAAAGTATCACTATAAAAATAACATATTAGAAGAATACAATGATGGATATGATGATTATTATATTATTAAGAAAGTTGGCAATAAGTGGGTGCATATTTCATATGAGCAAGAGATGCAAAGTAGTCCATATCCTTGGATTTTGAATACGTTTAATACCGAATCAGATGCAGCAAAGTACTTTTTCATAGAAATTATTGATACAAAGGTAACGGTGGATTTATTACCTCCAGAAAAGAAGAAAAATGTGGGAATAGATATTTATGAAGATGAATTTAATGAAGATAAGTTTCGCAAAGGTATGGATATAAAAGGGGGCTCGCAATCTAAAGTTTCTACCGACGATAAGCCTGTCATTGGAAGAACGATTAGGGTATTAAAAGAAGGAGATAAGTATAGTATTTGTTATGTTGCAAAAAATAATAGTGTAATAGGAAGACGAATGTTATTGAATTCAAAAGACATTTTATTTGTAATGTACAAGTATGTGTTTACGTTGGATTTTTTTGAAAAGAATGTGATGCCAAAGCTTAAAGAAGAAGGTGTTGACAATGAATTTAGCGAAGAAAATATATATGCATTTGTAACGGGAGATATGGATGAAATAGGAATAGATATATTTGAGAGCAGAAGAAGAGGAAAATATCTTCTTATAGATGATAATGAAGCAAAGCCAGTAGGCTTTGAGGTAGGAGTACGCGCGTATTGTAAACATAATGAAAATATAAATGCTGCATATGTTGCTTGGATGAGGGATAGTGTTGAGATACGTAAAAAATTGATTATAGTTTTAGATTTTGTAGGTGACTTAAGAAAATATCTAATGAATTAAATGTTTTGTTATTCCCATTAATAGACCCTAAAAACATTAAAATTGATGTCCTATTATTAGAGGACTATCCAAAGGTAAAGATATTTGACCCTGTCTATAAAAAAAATAGAGATGAGATGAAAATGCAAGTTTTTAATGTGACAATTTTTGACGTTAGAGAGTGAGATTGAAGGATTAACGCCGAAAGAAATTCAGGAAAGATTTGCGTTGCCATACGAACCAGAGTTGAAATCAAAATTAGTTTTAAACCCGGGAGAAAGAATAAGATTTGGAGTAGTAAATGAAAATTATGGTAGTAAAGGCGGAGGGTTACAGTTTGATTTAATTGGTGTAGAGGTAGAAATTAATAGATTTAAAGAAATAGGAGAATTGAAATGAAAGGAATAGAACGCGTTTATAAAGAAAACCTTATTATTAGTGGTAAAAGAGCTAGCAGTAGGATAGGAGGATTTTATTATCGAGTTGGGAAAATAGAGGTAAGTGAAAGCAAGATATTTGTATGTCTTGATGTGAGGGATTATGTTAAATTCGGAAAACGGTGGATATCATACGATTATCCAATAAAAAAGATCCTTATTAACGATGATAGAAAACCAGAATATAGAGACACAAGTAGAGATGTAAAAGGAGATGATTTAAATAGGGTGTATTGTTACGATTATGATGGTAATATGTTATGGCAAATGAAACCGGCAGAGTTTAAAGAAATTCCAAAGTTTAAGCAATATCCAATAATAGGAATGGAATATGATAGAAAAAAGAAGGAATTGTTTGTAAGAGATAATAAGGGACAAGAATATGAGTTAGATTTAGATACAGGCAGTGCAATTAGTGTTAGAGTAGTAAAAAGGAAATAAAGTATTTGAGGAATTGAAAAAAATGGGAGTTTGAGATGAAAGGGATAGAAACTGTTGATAGAGAAAGAATTGTTATTAATGGTAAAGAAATAAAATTTGATTATCCTGTTGGAAGAATAGAGGTAAGTGAAAGTAAAATATTTGTATGTCTTGATGTTTATGATTTTATCAAGTTTGGTGATGTGAAAATTTTTTTAATTAGTCGGATAGAAAAATTCATTGTTAATGATAACAGAAAAGCAGAATATAGAGACACAAGCAGAGATGTTGAAGGAGATGACTTGAATAGGGTTTATTGTTATGATTATGAAGGGAAATTAGTTTGGCAAATGCAATCACCAGTTCATCTTCTTCCAAAACGTAAAGATTTTTCAAAATTTGACCGAGAGCATATAATAGGTGAAATATATTTTAGGCAATATCCAATACTGAGTATGGAATATGATAGAAAAAAGAAGAAATTGTTTGCAGTGGATTGGGCAGGGCGATACTTTGACATAAATCTTGAAACAGGTGAACCAATGAGCTTTGAGATTAAAAAAATTTAGAACTTAATAACATCTTTATTTTCTTTGGCAATCAAAATACCTTCTGACCGCACAGAAAGGTTCTGAAATTTAATGTCATGTTAAGTGATCCTTGTACAAATGCATTGAAAGTAATTTCCATATACCAAATAAATTCAACGTTTACAGGTTAGAAAGTATGTTGACGGTAAAATAGTTCGAATAGTTGCTTTTTTGCAGAGTATATTGTTTAATAATCGCCTGAAAAGAAATAAGTAAAAATGAGATCAAATGAAAGCTTTTTTTAAACTCAAAGAAAATAATACTACGGTCCATACTGAAATAATAGCAGGTATAACGACATTCTTTACAATGGCATACATTATTTTTGTAAACCCTGCTATTTTGTCACTCAACCCGGGAATGCCGTGGTTTGGTATTTTTGCTGCTACAGTCTTAGCTTCGGCTTTTGGGACAATATTTATGGCTTTGTTTGCAAATGTTCCTTTTGCTCTTGCTCCCGGAATGGGTGCCAACGCATTCTTTACTTTCGTTATATGCAAACAAATGGGTTTTTCATGGCAGGAAGCTTTATTTATAGTAACAATATGTGGCTTTTTTATAATCCTAATCACTGTTACAGAACTTAGAAAAATGGTTGTTAAAGCAATACCAGATTTTCTTAAAGATTCTATCAGTGGCGGTATAGGTCTGTTTATAGCGTATATAGGTTTTAAAAATGCATCTTTCTTAAAATTCTTATCTGATTCAGGGAATTATAGCTTGTTAGACAATGGTAGTATTATTGCAAACAGCGCTGTTGTTCCATCTTTAGCTTCTTTTAACAATCCTCATGCATTGTTGGGGCTTATAGGTCTTATAATAATGTCCTTACTTGTTATAAAAAAAGTCAGAGGTTCAATTTTTATAGGAATAGTTGCGACTATTTTAATAGGCATTCCTATGGAAATAGTTGACCTTTCAAACGTTAAACTTTTTGATTTCTATTCTCTGAGTGCGTTAAAAGACATTGCTTTTGCGGCTTTCAGCCAAGAAGGTATTGGAAATATTTTTTCTAATTGGAACAAGATAATTCTTACAATAACTGCAATACTTGCTTTACTGTTATCTGTAACTTTTGACGCTATAGGCACATTTATTGGAGCAGGCAGAGTAAGTGGGATTTTTGATACCGAAGAAGAAAAAAGTCTTACAAATAAAAAAGGTATAAATTCAAAATTTGAAAAAGCTTTGTTTTCAGATGGTATTGCAGCAGCGTTTAGCGGTCTTTTTGGTACCAGCAGCGTTACAACCTATGTTGAGAGCGCAGCGGGTATATCGGTTGGCGGCAGGACAGGTTTAACGTCGCTTGTAGTCGCTATATTGTTTTTGCTTTGTCTTCCGTTTGCTTCACTTTTTAGCATTGTTCCTTCTGAAGCTACGGCTCCTGCTTTGATTATAGTTGGTGTTCTTATGATGTCTTCAGTTATGAAGATTAATTGGTCTAACCTTGAACAAGCTATTCCTGCATTTTTGACAATAAGCATAATGGCTTTTGCTTTTAATATAAGTTATGGAATAGCAGTTGGGTTCATATTTCATTGTATTATAAAATTGTTTCAAGGCAAGATAAAAGAAGTTCACCCAATATTGTTATGCACAGCGGGTCTATTCTTAATCAACTTTGTTATAATTGCTTTTAGAGGATAAAATGGGTTCAAACAAATATGACATAGCCGTAATAGGCTCAGGAGCAGGCGGTTTTGCCGCAGCTGTAAGAGCCGCGCAATTGGGCGCAAAGACTGCTGTAATAGAAAAGTCATTTGTTGGCGGAACGTGTTTAAATTACGGTTGTATGCCCACTAAGTTTTTATGGCAAGCATTAAAGTTAAAACAGAAAATTCAAAAATCTTATGAATACGGATTTAATTCAAAGTTAGAGACTGTTGTTTTTTCAGATGTTATAAATAAAAAAGATAAGAATATTTCTAATATAAGAAAAGGAATGGAGTTAATTTTATCTTCTTATTCTATTGACGTTATCAAAGGAACGGCGTCATTTAAAGATAAAAACATGTTATCTGTTTTAAATGAAGGAAGACATGTTGATATTTCAGCCGATAAAATAATTATTGCATTAGGAACAAAACCCACTTCAATCAGAGATTTTGATTTTGACGGAAATAAAATAATAAGCTCAACAGATGCATTAAGTCTTACGCAGATTCCCAAAACTATGCTGGTTGTCGGCGGCGGAGCGATTGGTATTGAGATGGCGACTATTTTTTCAGGATTCGGTTGTAGCGTAACTCTTGCCGAATGCGAGGGACAACTGCTTCCAAATGAAGATGGCGAAATATCTGAAGAAATAAAAAAGAATTTATCAAGACAAGGTGTGGAAGTGCTTACGTCTTGTGTAAACTCATTAAATAATGCAGACAAATATGAAAAGATATTGATAGTAACTGGAAGATCTTCAGGTAACGATTTTGGCATAGATAAAATAGGCGTTAAAACTACGGTAAAGGGATTTGTAGAAACTAATGAATTTTGTCAAACAAATATAGAAAATATTTATGCTGTCGGCGACATTGCAGGCAAGAATTTGCTTGCCTACACCGCTCAAAATGAAGGATGCATAGCCGCAGAGAATGCTGTCAAAGACAATTCTGCAAAAATAAATAATAAAGTTATTCCTCAAGTAATTTTTTCAATGCCGCAAAGCGCTTCAGTAAAAGTTGTGGATTTCTCAAACTACAAAAATGTGTCTCTAGGTAAATTTCCTTTTACTGCAAGCGGTAGAGCTTTTATTGAAGGTGAGCGAGCGGGGTTTGTTAAATGCGCTGTGGACAAGCATACTCAAAAACCTTTAGCTTTTTGGTTGGTTGGCGCTCATTCGGACGAACTTATAAATACAGCTTCGCAGATTCTTGCAAATAGTGCAAATCATATATCAAGAGAATCGTTTTTTCACCCGTCTTTAAGCGAAAGTTTGTTAAATTCTTACGAAGACGCTTTGGGAAAGTGTACGGAACTGCTAAAGAACCGTTAAAATATAAATGGAATTGATTGAACAATGAAAAGAACGTCTTTGTATGACGAACACAAAAAACTTGGAGCAAAGTTTACGGAGTTTAGCGGTTGGGAAATGCCTGTTTCCTATACGTCAATTATTGACGAACATAGCGCAGTAAGGACAAATGTCGGTGTATTTGACACTTCTCACATGGGTACTTTTATCGTCTCAGGAAAAGATATTGAAAAATTTTTAAATTATGTAACTCTTGGCAATATGTCAGGTCTCCCTGATAGAAAGGCAAGGTATTCCATGCTTTTAAACGAAGAAGGCGGAATAAAAGACGATGTTATAGTTTATAAATTTGGCAATGGACATATGATTGTTGTAAATGCAGGAAATCTTGATAAAGATTTTGAATGGTTAAATGATCACAAACCTGAGTGTATTGAACTAGAAAATATTAGTGGCGATATTTCTCTTCTTGCTGTTCAAGGTCCAAACGCTGTAGAAATATTGCAAAGTATTTCTAATACGGATATAACAAACATGAAATATTTTACAGTATCAGAATTGAAGTTAAAGTGTGTTAATACTGATTTTTGCAGAATCGCAAGAACGGGTTACACAGGGGAAGATGGTTTTGAAATTTTTATATCAAAAGATAAAAGTATAGAACTTTGGAAAAAATTGATAAGCCTTTCTGTAAAACCGTGTGGGCTAGGATGTCGCGATACTTTAAGACTTGAAGCCTGTATGTCGTTACACGGACATGAAATTGATGAAAATATAAATCCGCTAGAAGCGGGATTTCAAAAAACAATAAATTGGGATAATGATTTTATCGGTAAAGAGAAGCTCGTTCCTTTAAAAGATAAACCTTTAAGAAAATCAGTCGCTTTTGAATGCTTGTCTGGGATTGCTAGAAATTCTAACGAAGTTTTTTTTGGTGATAAAAAAATAGGATATGTTACAAGCGGTTCGTTTTCTCCTACTTTTAAAAAAGCTATAGGTATGGCATTGATTGAGTCCGACGTTCAATCTGACAATTTAGAAGTTACAATTCACAACAACAGTAGAAAAATCAAAATAGTTCCAAAACCGTTTTATAAGAGACAAAAATAATTAATATAATTTTATAAAAGATATACTTAGGCAACACTTAATAAAGATTCCCAAGGTTGTATTTTGGTTGGGAAAAAATGACAAGTATGTATAGGTTAAAGCAAAAAGAGAGACAAAAAAGGAATTAGAAGGAAATGTGGAGCAGGGAAAGATAATTTAGTGGGAAATTGATATAATTAATTATGCAGGTAAGTAAATAATTTGGAGTTTGAGAGATAGTTTATGAATATGAAGATGTTGCCGATAGGAACACAAACATTTGAGAAGTTGCGTAAGAGTAATGCTGTATATATAGACAAAACAGACCACATATACAAGCTAATAAGTACTGGAAGCGTATATTTTCTATCACGACCAAGAAGATTTGGGAAGTCTCTGCTAATAAGTACGTTTAAAGAATTATTTAAGGGAAACAAGCAATTATTTGAGGGATTGTACATATATGATAAGTGGGATTGGTCTAAGACAAATCCTGTAATACATTTAGATTTTGCAGAGATAACATACTCTAGTTCGGACGAATTAAAGTCTTCGCTTAACAAATTTGTAGAATTAACAGCAGAAGACAACAATGTTATGATAGATAAAGAGCTTCCATTATCAATGAAATTTGCGCAGCTAATAGAGAAGCTACACAAGAAAGCAGGGGAGAGAGTAGTAATTTTGGTGGACGAATATGACAAACCATTGATAGATAATCTGAGCAAGGAAGGAATATATCCAGAAGTAAAAAGGACATTACATGACTTTTATCAAGTGATAAAAGCAAGTGATGAGCATGAGAGATTTGTATTTATGACAGGTGTCTCGCAGTTTTCAGGATTATCAATATTTTCTGGGTTAAATAATTTAAACAACATAACAATGGATAATAAATATGGAGGAATATGCGGATATACTCAAGAAGAGTTGGAAAGCAGCTTTAAAGAATATATAGGAAGCGTTTCGCAAGAAATGGGAATGACAAGAGAAGGAGTATTGTCATTGATAAAGAGATGGTATAACGGATATTCGTGGGACGGAAAAACGTTTGTATATAATCCATTTTCAACATTATTGTTTTTTGATAAGAAAGAGTTCAAAGGATACTGGTTTGAAACAGGGACGCCAACATTTTTGATAGAACAAATAAAGAAGAGAAATGATTTAGAGTCATTTGCTGAAAGTAGAGAGGTAGGAATGGAATCGCTTAAAGGAGATGGAAGCGATAAAATAGAAACAACAGCATTACTGTTTCAAACAGGATATTTAACGATAAAGAGAAAAGAAGTTGATAATTATGAGTCTCAATATACAATAGATTTTCCGAATATGGAAGTAAAGAAAGCGTTTTTAAGCAAGTTAATGGTAGTATGTGCGAGGAAATCGCAAAAAGAAGTAGAGAATATAAGAGATAAAATAAGGGATGGATTAAAAGAGAAAGATGAAGAGAAGTTGAGAGAAGGATTGAAGGAACTGTTTGCGAATATAGGGTATGATTTGATAACGAAAAAAGAAAGTTATTATCACTCATTGTTTTTGGTAGCGGGAGTATTGAGTGGGTATGAGGTAGAGAATGAAGTGCATACAGACAAAGGAAGAATAGATGCAGTGTTAAAGAAAGGGAAAGAAGTGATAGTGGTAGAGATAAAGTATGGGAAAGGGAGCAAAATAGAACAGTTGGTAAAAGAAGGGATGGAGCAGATAAAGAAAAAGAAATATTATGAGAAGTATGATGGTAATAGCGAGGTAAGTTTGTTGACAATAGCATTTAGTGATAATAAAGAAATAGCTTGCAAATTTGAGCAAAAGTAAGCTTTCTATGAAATACTTCTACAAAGAGGCAGGAATTTTGAAAGGTGTGTACAAGATGAATGGAGAATTTTTGAAAAAGTTATAGATAAATCAAAAAAAGTTTGTAATAATAAATAATGCGATTATAATTGAAAATCGTTTTGTTAAGTCCAACAAAAATGTTGTGCTGGGTTTTAAGGCAGAAAGAAGAAATTCGGGATACTAACAAATATGCCTGATTATCTATTTATCTATAGCTCAAAATGGCGATCATATCTCTCTTGTTATAAGAATCAGGCTATTACAATGCTTTTCATACTCAAAAATTTTAATTATTTCCTAAACGTTTTGTAGTTTGCATGTCCACGACGAGAATATTCGGTTCGTTGATCTGAAGAGTTTCTTGCTTTTGCAAACTCTACAAAAACTCTTTTACCTTTTATGTTGCTAGAATGTAAAGCATTAATCACTGCATCGGCGTGTTTGCTGGGCACTTCAACAAAAGAGAACGACTCTAAAATTTTAATGTTCCCTACCATATCCCCATCAATTCCTGCTTCACCAGCTAT
>JAITDI010000026.1 GCA_031282625.1 Candidatus Endomicrobiellum meruensis
GAGCTTGTTTCCTTTTTTGCATTCGTCTATTTTAACATACTTACGGAAAAACAAGTCTTGGGAGTTTGTTTCCTCTACGGGCTCACGCCCGTAGTTTCCAAGCGGAATATTTATGAAAAAATAATGTGAATTTAGCTGAGCTGCCAACTTTAACTTAATGAAACAGAAAAGTTTTTTAAGGAGAAAATGTGAGGATTTATAATCTAATAAAAATCTTATCAATTTTTATCATTTCTGGGTTTTTAATATTTACGGGAAAAGTAAGAGTAGAAGCAGATACAGATACAGTAAAAGCAATTAATGATTTAAGCACAACGACAATGGCTGGCTTGAATATGATAAGTACGACAACGAGTGAAGGTTTTAGTACGTTAACAAGTACAACGAATGCAGGATTTAATATGTTAGCAAGTACAACACAAGTAGGACTTGAAAATATAAGGTCAGAAATAGATGGTTTTTCTGCTATAGTAAATTCTGGATTTACTGTTATAACAGCTACGATGTCGGTAGGCTTTGAAGAGTTAAGTACGACGACTAGTGCCGGCTTTATAGGATTAAATACAAAGTTTGATGTGTTGACAAGTACGACAGATACAGGTTTTACTAATGTAACTAATGAACTTAAGAGAGGTAATTTAAGAGAAGAAGCGGACAAACTTAAATCTGATATATTAAATAAATGTAAGAATAACATAATATCCGGGGTGTACTGGATTAGATGGTGGAGTATTAGAGATTAAAGATATATCATGTTCAATTGATTTATATGAGCTACAAGATACTATAATTAAAAATAATGTAGCAGCTAAGAACGGTGGAGCGTTTACTATAGTTAATAGTGAAAAGGTTAGTTTTTATAATGTAAATGTATGTGACAATGAAGCAGTGACAGAAAAAGGCGGGGCATTTTATATAGAAAATTCAACAGTAATATTTAATACGAGTAAGGTATCAATATTCAAAGGAAATAAAGCAAATGGGTCAAGTAGTGCTATGTATATAGGAGCTAATAGTGATGTTTACTTTAATACTACTGAAGGTGCAATAGTAGATATGAATGACGCATTGACAAACAATGCAGGAACAAATGGTAATTTGCACATAATGGGGAGAGGAAAATTCAATTTAAATGAAACAAACGAAATAAAAGGAACAAATGTAAAAATAGAAGCCAGAGGACAGTTTAATTTATATGATAATGTGAAGTTATTCTCAAATAGCATAGGAATTGATAAAGATACAATATTCTGTCTAAAGGGTAATAATGAGGTACAAGTATTTGGGGGAAATTTTGATATTTCCGGAACGCTAGAAATAAGGAAAGGTTCAAATATTATACAAGTTAGTACTGATATAGCTATAGCTAACATAAATAAGGGTGCTAAATTGAAAATAAATTTATCTCCTAGAGGGTTTGATAATTTAAGTTTTAAATTAACAGCTAGCAGCAGCGCAGTGGTAGGAGTAGATAATTTAACAACAGAATGTGATTATAGATTAGTAAAAAGCAGTCTTCAGTCTATTAGTGACACAAGCATGGAATTGCAGTTGTATGGTTATGGTAGGACAAAAACTTTGTTCGGTATGGTGCCAGATTTGACGAGAAATCAGACCTCAGTGGCAGATATGTATGATAGGATATCAATTTTAGTGCCAGAGGGTAGTATGATTGATAGTCTTATAGATTATATGTGCGGTATAATTAGTGATGTTGCGAAAACCAAAACATTTCTTACACAAAATAGCGGATATTTCTTAGTAAATGTAATAAGAAGTGGGGGAAGTGAGAATGATAGTAATGAAATATACGCTAGAATAGATAATAGATTAAATGAACAAAAGTCTGGAGTGTGGGGACAAATAAAAGAGAAATATACTAAATATGGTGAAGATGAAAACTCACCATTTGATTATAGTGATACTGAAAAATATGGGTTAGTAGGATATGATATGTACATCCCACAAGATGAAGGTATTAATAAATTATCAGCAGGAGTTTACGCTAAGGTAAATGAGCATACATTATCTCAATCAAATAATAGTGGAAATATAAAAAATGTAGGATTAGGAGTATATGGTATTTATAGTAATAATGATAAATTTAAAGTGAAAGGATTGATAAATGGGAACTATGGTATTTATAATACAGAAAGGAATATGAAAGAAGCAATAGACATTGTATTCGCTGATAGAACTGATAAACAAAATATTGGAACAATAGCAAAAGCAGATTTTACTGGAATGCTTTTTGATTTTGATGTTGAAGGATCAATGGAAATAAAGTTAAACGATACATTTAAATTAATACCATATTTAGGATTTGAAATAAACTTAAATAGTTATGAAGAGATAAAAGAAAGAGGAACAGAATATTTTGATTTAAAAGTTGAAAATGGAGTATATAGCAGAGCTATAGAAAAATTAGGATTACGTATTGAACAAGAAATAAGAAGATTTACTTGGAATGCAAAGATAGAATATAAAAGTTTACTAAGCGGAGAACAGCCAGAAATAAAAAGCAGAATTAGACTTTTAGACGGTATGAATGAAGCTCAATTTAATACAGTAGGTGTTAAAGAATATGAAAGTAAATTTGGTATAGGCTTAGGAGCTAATTATAAGATAACAGAAGATATTTTAGTTTTTACAGGTATAAATTTTCTAACTGCAGCTAAATATAAAAATATTCAAGGTAATATAGGTGTGAGTTATAAATTTGGCTCAGAGAAAGTTAAAATACAAAAACCTGCTAAAGACAAAAATGCTGCTAAAGTCAACGAATACTTATATAAGGCATTAAAAAGCAGGTTAAAAAACTTAAAGACTCATATATAGCAAAGAATAGATTGATGTACTAAATCTGTTGGCGATACTAGTTCTAAGTTTCCTTATTGGAATTTTTCCTAAGTTTATTGTTTGGGTTGTCTCGAGAAAAAGTAAAATAGTTAGATGAACCTAACTTTGCATAAATCTATAACATCTATGACAAACTACGTTTTATATAAATTCATATTACTAAAACCACTAAAATAACATACCTAGAAATTACAAAAATTTTATCAAATCATTTTAAATATTTGTATTTGTGTACATGCAGGTAAATAAATTATATAATCAAACTAACATGTAGAAATTCTTAAGTCAAAGGAAGGTATTCATTAGATATGTTAAAGAACGTTTTGGGTAAAATTTTTGGTTCGCAAAACGAAAGGGATATAAAAGCTATAAGACCGATAGTAGAAAAGGTGAATTCTTTTGAAACATCTATAAAAAGCCTCAGCGATGATGAATTAAAAGCAAAGACAGCAGACTTTAGAGACCGTCTTTCAAAAGGAGAAACATTAGACGACATTTTACCTGAAGCTTTTGCATGCGTAAGAGAAGCGTCTGTTAGAACAATAGGTTTAAGACATTTTGACGTGCAAATAATCGGCGGGTATATTCTTCACATAGGAAAAATTGCCGAAATGAAGACAGGAGAAGGTAAAACTTTGGTTGCTACGCTTGCAGCATATCTTAATGCTTTGCCTCAGACAGGTGTGCATGTTGTTACAGTAAACGATTACCTTGCAAAAAGAGACAGGGAATGGATGGGTGTAATATATGAAAAGCTGGGTCTTACAGTAGGAAACGTAGGACATGATACAAGTAAAGAAGAAAGAAGAGCAGCGTATAACTGTGATGTAACATATGTTACAAACAACGAACTCGGTTTTGATTATCTTAGAGACAACATGGTAATTACAAAAGAGGACAGAGTTCTGCGTCCATTAAATTATGCCATCATAGACGAAGTGGACTCTATTCTTATAGATGAAGCAAGAACGCCACTTATCATTTCTGGCGCGGCAGAACAGTCTACAGATAAATATTATGTTTCAGATAAAATAGTTCCTATGCTAAAGGGTAGAAGAATTACTGAAAATGAAGAGATAAAAGCAAAGTACGACAATGTGGATTTATCAAAAGGCTACGACTATCTTGTAGATGAGAAAAATCATTCAGTGGTTTTAACAGAACAAGGCGTTCAAAAAGCTGAGAAAATTTTAGGTGTAAAGAATATATACGACGATTTACAGTCCGAGTGGGTGCATCACATAACGCAAGCCATAAGAGCGTACAGCTTGTACCGCAAAGATGTGGAGTACGTAATAAAAGATGGGGAAGTTATAATAGTTGATGAGTTTACTGGAAGGCTTATGCCTGGCAGAAGATGGTCTGATGGTCTTCATCAGGCAATAGAAGCAAAAGAGAAATTAAAAATAGCAGACGAAAATCAAACACTTGCAACTATAACTTTCCAAAACTTCTTTAGAATGTACAAGAAAATATCCGGTATGACTGGTACAGCCTCAACGGAAACAGAAGAATTTTGGGAAATTTACAAGCTTGGCGTTGTGGAAGTTCCTACGAATAACCCCATGATAAGAAAAGATCATGGTGATGTTATATATAGAACTGAAAAAGAGAAAGATGAAGCAATAGTAAAAGAAATTGAATATTTGTGGAAAAAGGGACAGCCTGTGCTTGTCGGCACAAGGTCAATTGAAAAGTCTGAAAAAATATCATCAATGCTTAGAAAAAAAGGCATTCCACACAATGTTTTAAATGCTAAATATCACAAGCAGGAAGCGCAAATTATAGCTAGAGCCGGCACCAAAGGCGCTGTAACAATAGCTACAAACATGGCAGGAAGAGGAACGGATATTGTTCTTGGTGCAGGGGATCCTGTGCAAAATGAAGAAATTAGAAATCTTGGCGGACTTCACATAATAGGTACGGAAAGACACGAGTCCAGAAGAATAGACAATCAGCTAAGAGGACGTTCAGGAAGACAGGGAGATACTGGCTCTACAAGATTCTACTTGTCTATGGAAGACGAGCTTATGCGTTTATTTGGTTCGGAGAGAATGTCTATGGTTATGCAGAAGCTCGGTCTGAAAGAGGGCGAAGATATACAGCACCCATGGATATCTAAAGCTGTGGAAAATGCTCAGAGAAAAGTTGAGGGTATGAACTTTGATATAAGAAAACAGCTTATAGATTTTGATAATGTTATGAATAAACAAAGAGAAGCTGTTTACAGACTTAGAAACGAGATATTAGAAGGCGAAGATATTTCTGAGAAGATAAAAGATATGCTGAGAGAATCCGTTGAAGAAAATCTTAACACTTGGTGTATTGGCAAATATGCCGAAGAATGGGATTTTACAAGCATAGATGCGTGGTTGTTTAGGACATTTGGTATTAAATATGGAATACAAAATAAAGACGAAATCAATTTGTTGACTAAAGAGGCTCTTCAAGAGGATATTTACGGCAAAATCATTGAATGTTATGAAAATAGGAGGGAAGAGCTTACGCCAGAATTATTTGCTCACATAGAGAGAATGGTTTTGTTGCAAATGATAGATACTTCATGGAAAGATCATTTGTATGAACTTGATCAGTTGAGGCGTAGTATAGGTTTTAGAGCTTATGCTCAGAAAGATCCAAAAATTGAATATCAAAAGGAATCTTTTGTGTTGTTTGAGTCTATGATGAGAAGAATAAGAGAAAATACTATAGAATATGTATTCAAAGTTCAGATAAATGCAAAGACGTATAATGTAAATCAAGAGTCTGTTTCAGTAGGTAGAGAGCTTGAAAATAGGATTAATAACAAAAAAGTTAAACCTCAGGACTTAAATAATATAGGAAGAAACGATCTTTGCCCTTGTGGTAGTGGCAAAAAATATAAAAAGTGCTGTGGAGTATAAATATTAGACGAAAATTTCAATTGCTTAAAGAAAATATTATGCTAGCTTAGGATATTTGTATTATGATAGAAGCTACAGTCGCTAGTTTTCGTAATTTGCCTATCTTGGAGCCAATAAAAAACTCTGTTGTTATATTTTGGGAATCGCACACAAAAAATCCAAATGACAAAATGAGGATTCAATCTACAATAGATTTGATTCCTAAAAAGTTTGATTTAGCGACTTGTGAAGGTTATGAAGTACGCACAGGTTACTTAAGTCGGTATAATTATTTACCAAAACCGAAGGAAATTTCTCAAATAGAAGAACTTGAAGAAGCTATAGTTAAAGGTGAAGAAGAGCAAGTTTCGTGGATTAAACGATGCAAACCAAATTTAGAGAGATTTACACAAGTAAATTGGCAGGAATGTGTAAGTAAATTAAAAAATCCTCACTTTGAGTCTTGTAGAGACCTTTTGATGAAAGCTATAGAAGAAGACAAATCTATTCATAAGGCTTACAAAGAAAGTGCCTGCGCATATGCAATTAAGCGTAGAACAAATGAAAAAAATGGATTTTCATACCTTGTTGAAGAAAACGCATGGATTTTATCCCTTCCAGATCTATATCCAAACAAACATATATATGTTATTCATGTTGAAAATGTTACAGAATCAACCACAATATTATGGTCTGTCTTTGGATATTTGAGAGAATCTGTAAGATTACTATTTCCATATTTTTCAACGCAAAAATTTGCAAATTTATCTGATTTTAAATCTGAGTATGAAAATAAACGTAATTATGGCTATTTTATTGATGACGAAGATGATAAATGTGATTGCGAACATGTCAAAAAAAGAGAATCTGTCAAGAGAAGCTTTGCTAAAGCTTCTAATTGATGAACGTTCGCAAAAGGAACTCTTAACTAAAATGTCTAAAATGCCGGGACACATATATTGGTTGAATAATAGGTACGTATATATGGGGTGTAATGATATTCAGGCAAAAGATTTAGGGTTAAGTTCTACGAATGAGATTTTGGGTAAAACTATTTTTGATTTGTTACCAGAGACAGAGGCAAAAAAACATAATAATATAAATAAACTAGTTATTGAGAAAGGTAAAGTATGGATAGGCGAAGAGAAAGCTTCAATTGTAAATGGATTTAGAACTTATATGTCACATAAACTTCCTTTAACAAATAGTGCTGGTAAAAATGTTGGATTATTGGGTATTTCAGTAGATATAACAGATAGGAAGGAAAAAGAAGAGTTAAAAAAAGAGTTAGAAGTTCAAAAAGAACTATATAATATAGCAAGATGGGTATCGCATGATCTAGCACAGCCTGTAAATGTATTAAAAGGATATTTAGATTTAAATAAAAGTTTATCTAAAGAAGAAAAGAGAATATTTGGGGAAGTGGCAAGAAGTATAGAAAATATAGTAGATAGGTTACTTCAAAAGTATAGAGGTAGAAAAGATGATGTAGAAAGCCAGTACATTCTTGTGAGGTTGTGTTTAGAACGTATTATTAATCAACTACGAGAACAAAATAAGGAAGGAGATATAGAAATAAAAAGTTCGTTTAAGAGTTTAGATAAGTTTGTATTTATAAAAGGGAATTTGGTTGATTTTAGCAGAATGCTATTAAATATACTAAATAATGCAGTAGAAGCAATAGAGAATAAGAAAGGACAAATAAGAGTTGAATACATAGAAAAAGGAAAAGAAGTAGAGATAAGGGTGAAGGATAATGGGAAAGGAATGAGAAGAGAGATGGCAGAGAAGTTGATGAAAGGAGAGAACGCAGGAACAAGTAAAAAGAGCGGTCATGGATTAGGAATGGAGCAAGTGCAAAGTGTGTTAAAAGTGATTAAAGGACAAATGAAGATAGAGTCTAAAGAAAATGTTGGTACAGAGTTTATACTAACATTTCCAAAAGCGGAGAGACCAAGATGGTTTGCAGACAAGATAGAGATAAAGAAGGGAGATGAGGTAGTAATAGTAGATGATGAAGAGGTAATGCATGAAGTATGGATAGAGAAGCTGAAGGAGTATGAAAAAGAGATAAGATTAAAGTTTTTTAAGCAAGGGAAAGAAGCATTAAAATATCTAAAGTCATTGGAAAACAAAGAGAAAGTACTTTTAATAGTGGATTATGAATTGAAAGAAGATATAAACGGAATAGATGTAATAGAGGAAGCAGGAATGAAAGAAAGGCATGTGTTGGTAACCAACATGTATTTGGGAGCGATAAAAGATTTTAGTAGAAAAAGTGAGTATCTTAAAATGTTTCATAAAGATTTATTGGAAAAAATTCCTTTTATTAGAGTATGAAAATAGGTTTAAATAGCAAGAATACTATATTATGTTTGGCTTCTGGGCTATTGTATGTAGCTGCCTTTCCCAAGTTTAATTTGTTTTTCCTAATGTGGATAGCGTTTGTTCCACTTGTCTTTGCAATAATGAGAACAAATGCTATTAGTTCTTTTCTGTGCGGGTTCTTGTCAGGATTTGTATTTAACGCAATTGGACTTTATTGGCTTGTTCCGATGTTGTATTTTAATACAGGTTCTTATACTCAGGCGATAGTAGCTGCGTGTTCTCTTTGGATCTATCTTGCACTTTATTGGGGAATTTGGAGTTTTGCGTTACAAAAATATATTTCTTTCCAAAAAAAGAATAAGCTATCAAATTTCTTTGTGGTTATTTTTGGTTCTTGTCTTTGGGTTTTGCTTGAATATATAAGAACATATCTTTTTACCGGGTTCCCATGGATGTTGATAGGCTACTCGCAATTTGAATTTACTGAAATCATACAAATAGCGGAGTTTACTGGAGTATATGGCGTTTCTTTCTTACTACTGTTTTGCAACATATGCTTTTATTTTTGTATTACAGGAGAAAATAAGAAGAAATATTTGTATTTGGCTTTAGCTTTTATAATTTTGGTTACATTATTTGGAACATATAAAATATATAAATTCAAATTGTTTGGCTATAAAGAATATAGCGTTTCAATATTGCAGCCAAATATTGACCAATATAAAAAATGGGATGAAGATTACAGACAAGAGATTTTGTCCAATCTTCAAAAAATAGCTCTTGAAGTTAGCAAATCTAAAGCTGACTTAGTTTTATGGTCAGAAACTGTCTTGCCAGGCATAGTTCCAGAAGATGGTAATTTGTATAGTTTTGCAAAAGAATTAGCGGTGTCTGCAGGAGGTTTTAATATATTCGGTTCGTTTTACAGCGAAGGCAATGAAAAAGTATTTAATGTTGCTTTAGGTTTTAAAGGCGCAGATAACTATAACCCTGTACACACGAAAAATCACTTAGTGCCTTTCGGCGAGTTTATTCCGTTTAGAAAGTTTCTTGCAAGATTTTTTGGCATTTTAAATAAAATGGGAGATGTTGACAAAGGTAGCGATGCAAATGTCTTTAACAGCGGCGAGCTGTTTATTGGCGCTACTATATGTTCTGAAAATTTCTTTCCAGATATAGCAAGAAGATTTGTTCTAAACGGAGCGAAAATTCTTACAAACCACACAAATGATGCATGGTTTTTTGATACGGCAGCTCCATACCAGCATTTTATGATGAATGTTTTTAGAGCTGTTGAAAATAGAAAATTTGTTTTAATTTCGGCAAATACTGGCATTTCTGGTATTATTGAATCTTCAGGAATAATTATTGATAAAACTGAAGTGTCAAAAAAAGAACTGCTCAACGGGACATTTTTTCAAAACGATTTTAAAACTTTCTATACTAAATTCGGCGATGTTTTTGTAAAGATATGCAGTATTGTTTTATTAGTATTGGTACTATTTTTGCGTTTCAAAAGACGATTAATAAATTAAGATTTTATTTGAGAGTATAAGTTTATAAATAAAAGGAGTTCTAAAATGCTTCAACAGCAAAAAGAAAGAATAGAAACTTTGAGGAGGTCTCTTTGATCTAGATTCAAAACTGAACAAAATCAAAGAGATTGAAAAAGAAATATCAGTCCCAAACTTCTGGAACGATCAGAACAATGCAAAAAGAGTAATGTCTGAGCTTGACGATTTAAAGAATCTGTGTAATTTATGGCAAGATATGCATTTGCAGGTTAAAGATTTAATTGAGTTAAAAGATCTTGCTGAGTCTGAAAATGACGACGCTGCATTAAAAGAGGTGGAAGATGGAAGCAAGAAATTAGAGAAAGTTCTATCTTCTTTTGAAACAAAGACAAAGCTGAGTGGTGAGCATGATAGGAACAACGCCATAATGTCTATACATGCAGGGGCAGGTGGTACTGAGTCTTGCGATTGGGCGCAAATGCTTGTAAGAATGTATTCAAGATGGGCTGAAGACAAAGGTTTTGAGATTGAAGTAGTGGATAGTTTAGATGGCGATGAAGCGGGAATCAAAAGCATTACCATGATAATAAAGGGTGAATATGCTTACGGTTTTTTACAGTCTGAAATGGGAGTCCATAGACTTGTAAGAATTTCCCCGTTTGACTCAAATAAGAGAAGGCATACCTCTTTCAGTTCTGTTGACGTTATCCCTGAAATTGAAGATAATATAGACATAATAATTGAAGATAAAGATATAAGAATAGACACATATAGAGCCTCAGGAGCAGGTGGACAGCATATAAATAAAACGGACTCTGCCGTAAGAATAACCCACTTGCCTACGGGAATAATAGTTCAATCGCAAAACGATCGCTCGCAAATAAAAAATAGAGCCACAGCTATGAAACTCTTAAAAGCTAAGCTTTACGAACTTGAACAAGAAAAACAGAGAGCTTCTTATGAGAAACATTATAATGAAAAAGGCTCTATAGAGTGGGGCAGCCAGATACGTTCATATGTCTTTATGCCTTATCAGCTTGTCAAAGACCACAGGACAAGTTATGAGACCTCGCAAGTCAATGCTGTAATGGACGGTGAAATAGACGCTTTCATTGGTGCGTACCTATCTTGGAAATTGGAGAATAAAAATAAATAATATTATTCATGTCAATCCCTTAAATATCCCTCTTTTTGCTTTGCTTTCTTGGCTTATTTTTCTTTGTTTTTACTCTCTTTTGGAACCCTTAGCAAAAATCTTAATCTTATATTTATTCCATTAAAATTTATAATCTTAACAATTTACTTTAACTCCTGATAATCCTATTCAACTTATAAGTTTATAGGATTGCTTCGCAAATAACGGCAGGTGTTACATTAGCAAGTTCTGCTGACTTAACAAAAACAAATCAAATAGGGTTAAAAAGATAATTAAGGTTTAAACTTCCTGATGAGAGGATATAAAATGAAAGACTCCGGGAATCAAGGCTAATTCCCAGAGTCTTTCAAACTTCTTTAGCAATCGCTTCTACCCACAATCGCTGTCTCGTG
>JAITDI010000040.1 GCA_031282625.1 Candidatus Endomicrobiellum meruensis
TTATAAATATAAATAATTTTAAATTAGGTTATATTTTACTTGAAGAGTTATCAATTATCATTCACACAACAATTTATATATTCACAATTTTTTTATATTTGCTACAATATACGAATTAAGGGTTTTGTTTTTTATATATTTATATCAATTCATTTTTTACAAGAGTTTCTGCTATTTGTACTGCATTCAAAGCAGCACCTTTAAGTAAATTATCTGAAACAACCCAAAACATCAAAGCATTATTTTTAGTTGAAATGTCAGCTCGTACTCTTCCTACATATATGGTTTGCATATTTTCGGCAAACAAAGGCATAGGGTATTTTTTGCTTTTAGGTTCGTCCATTAATTGGATACCTTCAGCTTTTGATAACAACTCTTTAGCTTCTTGCAGTGAAATAGGTTTTTCTGTTTCAATCCAAATATTTTCAGAATGGGAACGGAATACAGGAACTCTTACGCATGTTGCGCTGACTTCTATTGAGTTATCCCCCATAATTTTTTTAGTTTCATTAGTCATTTTCATTTCTTCTTTTGTATAACCATTGTCTGTAAAAACATCTATTTGTGGTATTAAATTGAATGCAATTTGGTACTGAAACTTATTAGCTGTTGGAATAGATTCCCCTTTAGCCCAAGCTTTTACTTGTTCTGTAAGCTCATTGATTCCTTTTTGACCTGCTCCTGAAACAGACTGATATGTTGAAACTATAACTCTCTTGATTTTTGCAAAATCGTGAATAGGTTTTAATGCTACAACCATCTGAATGGTTGAACAATTAGGATTTGCTATAAGCTTTTTATCCTTTTTTAAGTCATGTGAATTTACTTCAGGAACTACCAACGGTATATCTTTTTCCATGCGCCAAGCGCTAGAATTATCTATTACAAAACAGTCATCAGCTACAAAATAGGGAGCAAATTCTTTAGAAACAGTTGCTCCTGCACTAAAAAGAGCTATATCTATACCTTTCCCACTCTTTTTTGTGAGCAATTCAACTGTTATTTTTTCACCATTATATATTAACTTTTTGCCTATAGAACTTTCAGAAGCTAAAAATTTTATACTTTCAGTGGGAAAATTTCTGCTTTCAAGCATTTTGATCATCTCAAGTCCAACCGCGCCTGTCGCACCAACAACTGCTACTTTAAATTTTCTCATTTTTTGTCCTCGTGTAGAAATAAAAACATAATTATCTTGTTATTTTCAAGAATTTTTTCATTCAACTTTTCCGTAAAAGTTAATAAATAAATAGAAAAGATATATCTTTTCTATTAAATATAAGAGGCTATTAAATCGCCAACTTCTGTTGTTGAAAGCCCCATTTTGCCTGCAGACATGCTCTTAATTTTGCCTGATTCCAAAGCCTTAATTACGGCGTTATCTATATCTTTTGCCGCTTCTATTTCGCCAAGAGTGTCAAGCATCATTGTTCCTGCATTAATTGCAGCTATGGGATTAATAACGTTTTGCCCTGTGTATTTAGGGGCAGAACCACCCATAGGTTCAAACATGGATACGCCTTCCGGATTGATATTTCCCCCTGCAGCTACACCTATTCCGCCTTGAATCATTGCGGCAAGATCTGTGATAATATCGCCAAAGAGGTTGTCCGTAACAACTACGTCAAACCATTCTGGGTTTTTTATAAACCACATGCAGATAGCGTCAACATTAGCATAATCGCCTTTTATTTGAGAATATTCTTTTGCTATATCGTTAAAGGTGCGTTGCCACAAATCTGAAGCATAAGTTAACACATTGGTTTTTCCACAAAGTGTAAGTTTATTGTTTTTGGCTCTCTTTTTTGCAAATTCAAAAGCGTAACGAATGCATCTTTCAACACCAAATCTAGTGTTTATAGATTCTTGTGTAGCCACTTCATATGGCGTGTTTTTTCTTAAGAAACCACCTGCTCCAGCATATAAACCTTCTGTATTTTCGCGGACGATTACCATGTCTATGTCTGAAGACTTCTTATTTTTTAGCGGCGTTTCAACATTAGGATAGAGTTTAACTGGACGTAAATTTATATATTGGTCTAATTCAAAGCGAAGTTTTAAAAGAATTCCTTTTTCAAGAATTCCCGGCTTTACGTCAGGGTGTCCTATGGCTCCAAGATACATAGCGTCAAATTTTTTAAATTCTTCAATCATGCTCTCAGGAAGAACTTCCCCAGTTTTTAGGTATCTTGCTCCGCCGAGATCATAATTTACAAATTCAAGTTTAAAATTGTTCTTATTTGCAGCAGCTCCTAGAACTTTTACCCCTTCCCTTATTACCTCAGGTCCTGTGCCATCTCCAGGTAAAAGAGCTATTTTATATGCCCTTGACATCTTTTTTACTCTCCCATTTACAATTGAAATTTATATACCCCGCTTAACAGAAAATGTTATCAGCGTCAATATAAAAAACTAAAATTTATACTATTTTTTAATATATCCTAACAACCCGCCGGACTTAACAATTTTTTGCATAAATTCAGGAAATGGCTGTGATTGATAAGTTTTATTTTGGGTTATGTTATAAATAGCGCCTTTATTTAAGTTTATTTCTATTTCGTCACCGTTTTTTATTGATTTTACAGCCTCTTCGGATTCTAAAATAGGAAGCCCTATATTTATTGAGTTTCTAAAGAATATTCTAGCAAAAGAATTTGCTATTACAGCAGACACACCTACAGCTTTAATTGATATAGGAGCATGTTCTCTTGAAGAACCGCAGCCAAAGTTATTTTCAGCTACTATTATGTCGCCCGGTTTAATATTTTTAACAAAATCTTTATCAATGTCTTCCATACAATACTTTGCAAGCACTATAGGGTCCGTTGTGTTTAAGTACCTTGCAGGTATTATTTCGTCTGTATTTACATTAGAACCATATTTATGAACTTTCCCTTTTAATATTATGTCTGACATATTTTTCCCTCTCCAGATAATACTGTTATTTTATCTCGTCAGGCGTTGCAATGTATCCTTTTATTGCCGAAGCTGCGGCTACAGCTGGATTTACCAAAAATACTTGAGACTGAACATGTCCCATTCTACCGACGAAGTTTCTATTTGTTGTTGAAACGCATTTCTCTCCTAAAGCAAGTATCCCCATATGTCCACCTAAACAAGGTCCGCATGTAGGGGCAGAAACAACTGACCCTGCATCCATAAATATTTTAAGCAATCCTTCTTTCAACGCTTGAGAATAAATTGCAGGCGTTGCGGGAATTACTATAGTTCTTACGTTAGGGTTTACTTTTTTTCCTCTTTTTATGATTGACGCCGCAATTCTTAAATCTTCAATTCTACCATTGGTGCAAGAACCTATTACAACTTGGTCTATATAGATTTTCTTAATATCTTTAACTGCTTTTGCATTAGATGGCAAGAAAGGCAATGCAATTTGAGGTAGAATCTTGCTGCAGTCTATTTCGTAGGTTTTCAAATACTTTGCGTCCTTATCACTTTCGTAAAATTTATATTTTCTTAGCGCTTTTTTTACCACATATTTTTCAGTTATTTCATCTGGCGTAAATATGCCGTTTTTCCCACCGGCTTCTATAGCCATGTTTGCTATTGTAAATCTGTCAGCTATAGTAAGCTTTTTACATATTGGTCCAGCAAACTCCATAGAATTATAAAGTGCTCCATCTACGCCTATGAGACCTATTATATATAGAATAATATCTTTTCCGCTTACCCACTTGTTCAGCTTACCTTTTAGAATAAACTTAATTGAATTTGGAACTTTAAACCAAACTTTACCAGTAACCATAGCAGCAGCAAGGTCTGTTGAGCCTACGCCTGTAGAAAATGCTCCTAAAGCTCCATACGTGCAAGTATGAGAATCTGCACCTATTATTATGTCTCCGGGAAGGGCTATGCCTTTTTCAGGAAGAATAGCGTGTTCTACGCCGACGTTTCCGCCTTCAAAGTAATGTTTTATCTTGTGTTCCTTTGCAAACTCTCTTACAAATTTAACGTGTTCTGCAGATAAAATATCTTTGTTAGGGGTAAAATGGTCCATAACAAGGGCTATTTTATTTTTATCAAAAACTTTTTTTGCTCCAGATTTCTTAAATTCTTTTATAGCTAAAGGAGCAGTAACATCGTTAGCTAACGCAATATCAACATTGGGTTCTATAAATTCGCCGGGCTCTACTGTTTTTTTTCCGCAGTGAGCAGCTAATATTTTTTCTGAAATCGTACTTCCCATATCTATTTCCCCTTTCTTGTTTCAAAAGATTTTGCTTTGTTTAGCGCTTGCATGTAAGCCTTAGCTCCGGCTTCTATTATATCTATTGAAGTTCCTTTTCCGGAATAAAGATTTCCCTTGTATTTTACTTTTAAGAAAACTTCCCCCAATGCGTCTTCACCTGAGGAAACTGCCCTAAGAGAAAACTCAGTCAGGGTGATATCCATTTTTACTATTTTATCTATAGCTTTATAGACTGCGTCAATTGGACCATTTCCACAAGCCGCTTCTTGAAGTACTTTAAATTGAGCATTTTTACAGTCTTTCTTATATGATATTTTGACAGTTGCTGTAGGTATTCCTGCACCTGAAATTACGTTTAAATATTCAAGAGTAAATATTTTATTGTCAGCTGTTGAATCTTCTTCAATTAACGCAATAATATCTTCATCAAAAACCGACTTTTTCTTGTCGGACAAATCTTTAAACTTCTCAAATAGCTTTTCAGATGCTTGAGTATCAAGTTTATAACCTAAATCTTTTACTTTCTTGAAAAAAGCGTGTCTTCCTGAGTGTTTTCCTAAAATCAAAGAGCTTTCTGGCATGCCGACATCTGCAGGACGCATAATCTCATAGGTTTCTCTTGCTTTAAGCATTCCATCCTGATGTATGCCTGACTCGTGAGCAAATGCATTTGCTCCAACTATAGCTTTATTTACTTGCACTACTATACCAGTTAAACGAGACACTAGCTTACTCGTATTATACAATTCTTTTGTTTTTATTGAATGCGTAACGTTATAATAATGTGGTCTTACTTTTAATGCCATCGCAAGTTCTTCAAGCGAAGCGTTCCCAGCTCTTTCGCCAATTCCGTTAACAGTACATTCAACTTGCCTTGCACCGTTTTCTATTGCAGCTAAAGAGTTTGCCACAGCAAGACCTAAATCATTATGACAGTGTACGCTTATTATTGCCTTGTCAATATTAGTGACTCTTTTTTTGATTTCGGATATTTTAACTCCAAACTCTACAGGAGTCGTATATCCTACGGTGTCAGGAATATTAACTGTAGAAGCTCCTGCGTTTATAACAGCTTCTACAACTCTACACAAATAGTCTATGTCAGACCTTCCTGCGTCTTCAGCTGAAAATTCAACGTCTTTACACAAAGTTTTTGCGTATTTAACGGCTTTTACAGCCATATTCAAAACTTCAGATCTTGTTTTTTGAAGTTTTTTTTCAATATGGAGGTCGGAAGTAGCTAGAAATGTATGTATTCTCGGCTTTTTTGCATATTTTACTGCCTCCCAACATATTTTTATGTCTTTTTCCGTTGAACGGCACAATCCTGCTATAGACGAGATTTTTATTTGCTGCGATATTGTTTTTACAGCTTCAAAATCCCCCGCGCTTGACGCCGGAAAACCTGCTTCTATAACGTCCACACCTAAAACCGCAAGTTGATTTGCGATAAGAAGTTTCTCTTTTAAATTTAAACTTGCTCCCGGCGACTGCTCGCCGTCCCTCAATGTTGTATCAAAAAATATTACTTTATCTTTCTTCATGAAAATAACTCCAATAAATAATTTTAAATTAAAAAATTATTTATTGACTAAGTCGCCAGTGTCCTAATATGCCAATTGATAGTATTTTTTTAATCATTTTAAAGAGTCTCTATAATCATGTTTAACGTTTCTTTAACAGAAGGGTTTGTAATATTTTCGTATTTAATAGTTGTATTTTTAAATTCTCTTTTTATTCCGCTGATAACCTCATCAGCCCAAGACGGTGTTAGTACATCAACATCAGAAAAGTCAAGCACAAATTCAGTTTCACCATGTTTCAATGTATATGCTTTAGCTGCCAAGAATGCTTCTTTACCTTCAGGTCTTGAAACCAATAGATTGCCAAATTTTGATATTTTAATCTTCATAAGCGTATTTCCTTAATACTTAATTACCGCTAAGCAACCCCGAATAAAATCTGGATTTGTTTTAAAATTGGCAGTACCGTTTAATATTTCTATACAACCATAACCAGATTGTAAATAGAAGTGCCAATTCTTCATTTTTACAACTTTTGAAACGAACTTTAATCCGTTCCCTCTTTTGCTCTGGTGACCTACCAGATATTACTTCTGTTAAAGCTATATTTATGGCTTGCTCGTCAGATTGAATATCATTTTTAACTTTTGAGAGGGTCTCTTTTATTCCTTGCCCTCTGTCTGCAAGGGTAACGATTTTATTAGTTAAATCATAGAAGAAAATAATTCCGACAACATCTTTCCAACTGCCTAGATTGTGATCATAAGAATTGTTCCCGATTTTCCCGATGACAGCTGTGAGCAAAGAATCATTAGTGTAAGACAAAAATTTATTTAATTCCGAGTCCAGTTAGTAATTTTTTTCACTATTTCATTCACGCTATCCCGCTTTATACATATTTAAACAAAATACGCACTTAACACGATATATATTAAATTGCTTTATTTTGCAAAAGATTGCAAGGGTTCATAACATATTAGACTTTTGAAGCATTAAGCAACTGAATTAAGAAGTTGCCTTGTAAAATCAAAAGGCGTTAGCCAATTTAAATCCTGATGAACTTTTTGCCTATTATACCAAAATAAGTAATCCTCTAAGTCTTCTTTTACATTTTTAATATCTGTTAAGTCGTACTCATACGTGTCAAAAAATTGTTCTCTTAAAGTTCTGTTAAAGCGTTCAATGAAAGCGTTGCTTTTTGGGCTTCTCAGATAATTCCAATAACGCGTTATGTTTTCCAGCTTTAAGTAATCTTCAAAACTCTTGTAAAATTCAAGCCCGTTGTCTGTCTGAACGCTCTTAATTCTATATCCGAAATGATTTCGCAGCTTACTCATAAAATCTTTGGCGTTGTCGCTGTTTAGCGTTTTATAATTCTCTGGCATAGGCTTGCCGTCCGCATACGTCTATTGCCGTTATAAAATATCTTTTATTCCGTTTTCGTTTACGTGAACGCTGTCTATTTGCCACAAGTCCCCTCATTTTGAAGGCTTATATTTCCCCAATCGCTCTTTCTTTATTTTGAGCTTTAAACGCTCTATCACTTTGCCACTTTTAGCGTTAACGAATATATACTCGGATTGTTTATAAGCCTTTTGTCTTTTAGTTCTTTTATTATTCGCCCTATTTCCGATACTTATATTTCCTTAAAGCCATTTTGGCAGCAAAATCGATCTAATTCGGGTTTTATACATTCTTTTCTAACTCCTTTATGCTGGTCGCGATATTTGAATATATATTCTTTCACTTCTAACGGCTCTTTGCTACATCGTTTCTTTTTGGAACTTCTTAAACCCTTTATTAGCCCATATATCCCAAACTCGCTATATTTCTTTTGCCAATTCTATAATGTCACTCTGCTGATTTTATATGCCTCCAATATTGAGCCTAGCCCAAACCGTTCGTGTTTCTTGCTTTATTTCGCTTTGTGCTTGCGTTCTTTTGGCTTCTATTTTGTGGTAAATTTGAATATATCCCATATTAAAATCTCTGAAGTTTTATCTATATTATTTCAAAGCTACTCATATCCCTTCAAAGTCTAATATGTGTTTGAACTTTTACAAAAACTTGTTAAGGTCAAAATAGAAAAGTCTCTTTTTTAATAAAATAAAAAAAGGCTGTTCGTTATTTAACATATGAAAAAGAATGTAGAATTATACGAAAGTTTAACGGACACAGCAAAAGGTTACCAGATGGCTACAAGGCTTAAGTTCAAATAGACCATATTCTTAAACATAAAGGCAAAGAAATGAGAGAATTTTGTGCTTATAGCCCTTTGTGCAAATTAAACGTACATCAAATTTATGAACATGCTACAAGCCAAAATGCTGCTAAGTTCTTATAAGGGCTTAATTAAGGGAAATGCCTTTCACTATAAAAGACATTCAAGTTGACGGAGGCAGTGAATTTAGATCTCTTTTTGAAGATCAGTGCAAATCTTTAAATATACCTCTTTTCGTTTTGCCTCCTAAAAAGCCTAACTTAAATGCGGGTGTCGAAAGACTTAACAGAACTTGCCAAGAAGAATACTTCTTGCGTTATTATAATGGTTTTATGATTCTTTTTTCCTACATCTTTCCCAGTTTAATTTACGCGTCAATTCTTCATTTTTGGTTTTTGCCAAACATGCCTGTATATCCAAATCAAAAATAAATCTTTCGTGGTCGGTCAAATGATTATGGTCATTTTGCGTGAACACTTTTTTCTTTTGGAATAACAATGCACCGCTTTGCAAAACTTGCTCGGCAGTTTCGGAATATGCAGGTGGTGGAGTGTATAAATTTTCAATTCGTGCCAAAGTGTTATAATCTAAACGGGGGGGGTCGGACAATCAGCGGATAAGTTCTCTTCACGATTTTGCATAAACAAGCTTATACCATAAACATTTACCAGCGGCACAAGATGAAAAGAATTTACCATTTCTGCACCAGAAATCATTTTTTGTGCGCGATTGTGCACTTCGTCCAGCCATTGTTTATCAAATACTTCATAGATAGATTTCTCAAATTCTATTTTATTTTCCAATAAATATTTAATTTGAGAAAGTATATTTGAAGAACTTGGTAATGAACAATTATTCACATTTTCAACCGGTTTTACCGCCAAAATCTTATCTGCATCTGTGCGATGAGTATAGGCAAGGTAATGCCATGCCTTTCTGTCAAACGGAAAATATAATAAATCAGGAGCGTGTTTTTCAATAATCTTGAATGGAATATCAGTTGCCGCCCGTTTTTCAGGTGCTTGAATCATTGATAATCTATGCAGCCAAGAATTAAATCCAATCGTGCTGAACCAATTGACATTCTTTTTTGTCAAGCCGCCATAAAATTGTGGAAGGCGAAGTTGCATGAGCAGTAAATCATTTGAATAAGTTTCGTCAAATGACTTAAAAATTTTCATATATGAATTATTAAAATAAGATATTGTTTTTTCTGTAAATCGTTTTTGAGTCAGTGGTGAAATGATGCTATCAAAAAGTTCTTTATATTCAGTTATTTGCAAATTTGTAATGCCGTGGTCAAGAAAATGCAAGGAATGATAGCCACGAAACATTTCAATACTGCTGCCTGCTAATAAAGTTCGTGGAACTGGGGTGTTATTCTGTTTTAGTTTTAGTGCCGCTATCATACCCGATATTGTCCCCATCCAACGTTCGGTAAATGCATTTGTCCCAGCAGTATTAGAAAAATTAGCGAGAGTTTTTTCAAAACTACTTTTTATAATTTCATCATTTGTATCTTTTGGTGGCGTTACATCTTGGACAATCAGATTTAATCCGAAATGTTCCGCGATTTGTTTTGCGATTATAACATCTGGGTGGTCGGAGTAACCCTTGACCGTATAAACAACATCTTTCGCAATTCCTGCTTGTAAAGAAAGGGACAATAAAACACGGCTGTCAAATCCGCCGGTAATATTTCCGCCGACCCATGGAGCAGTTTTGACATAATATTTCAGAAATTGCACCATTTTTTCAGATTCTCTGTCTAATCGTGCGTTCCATTCGCTATCTGACATAGGATAATACATATCATCTACTAGCGAATAAAATGATACGGAATTCTTTAAATCTATTTTAATTCCAGAATTCTGTGGTACTCTATAAACACCCGAAAAAGTTGTTTGATTATCTGCAATTTCACCACTTGCAACAATATTTGCCAGTGCCCATATATTTTTATGATTCAGAAAATCATTGCCATAAATTGCTTGTGCAACTAAATATGGATTATTGGAAATAGCGGTCAGATTTTTATTATATCCGATAAATAATGGATAATTTCCCAACACATCGCGATGGATATGATTTTCGCCTTTTTCGGAAAAAATTCCATAAGTGTAAATTCCAAAAATTTCGCTGTGGTCAGATTGTCCCGTACCCAAAATCGGCTGTAATTTACGAATGTCTGTATTAAAGTTGTTTTGCATTATATTGCCATAAAAAAATGCGAGCGCAGAAGCCCCCCCACCGATGTCAGCGCCACTGCCGACTCTGGATTGTCAGAAGCATAAATAAAAAAACGCGATTTATCAGAAGATAATATATATTCTGATTTATTATATTTCGCACTGGAAAATTGCATCGCTTCATCTGCGAAGTGCGATATAATTTTGGGATTTATTGCTTGTCCATTTTTGCCGTAAATTGAAAGAATTTCAAGTACCATAGCTTTTTCTTTTTTATCAAAAAATCTCGCTTTTGTTCGGTCAAGATTTTCTGGATTATTGTAATTGTTTCTGCTTCACCGACGCCTTCGATATCATAAACAAATATACAAAATATTAAAGGCACTCGCCTGAGTTTGTCAAAAAGGTTACCATTTTGAGACTTTTCACTCTCAAAATCTCTCTTTTTTCACCTAACCGATAAACTCAGGGATTACAATCGTAAGATTTTATATTATCAATTTAGTTTTTTTAAAAGTTAAGTTTTACAGAGTATCGTTAATCCTTTTTCAAGATTAAAGAAATTTGGTATAAGTTTGTATTTTTCAGCCCATGCATGCGCAATTTCAGATTCGTCTTTTCTATTGGTGTCATCCAGCCAAACTTGTGCTTTATTACTTAAATTTTTATAAAGTACTGGTAAAGCAGGGTACCTTGCATAAGAATTTGTATTTCCGGGAGGACCGTCAATAATTAACAAATCAATCTCTTTTAAGTCTAAAGTGTCAAGTACTTTTTCGTCATACCAAAATACAGGTTTTTCGTTGCATAAATGCTCACCAGTCCAAATCTTAAGCTGTGCTAAACGTAAATCAAGAAATGATGATAAATTTTCATTTTTAATAACTTCCATTGTTTCTTCCACGAATTTTTCTAGGTGTTCTATAGATATAAGACGTCCTGAATTGTTTTGACTTAAAGCATCGCATATAACAATAGTTGAACCGCCGCTTCCAAACTCTAAAACAGTTTTAGGTTTTGCATTTGTTATATATTCATGGAGTTTTAGCAATACATCTGGAGACATTGCCCAGTTTCTCATTGGAGGCAAACTATTTTTAATTTTTAATCTTTTGCTGAGCCAAAATAAACTTTCAAGCTGAGTGTAATTTAAATGTTCATTATTTTTGCAAATATTTATCAATTCTTTTTTAAAGTCTTGGGTTTGAGAAAGAACAATGTTCTTGATCTCGTCTTTATGTGTTAGGAGTGTATCAGAAAATTGCTTCTTAACAGAATCAGTTTTATTTATCAATTCTTTTTTAAAGTCTTGAGTTTGAGAAAGAACAATGTTCTTGATCTCATCTTTTAAATTTTTAATACTCTTCTCTTGTTCTTTAAGTTTTACCAAAAGTTCTTTATGTTTTCTTTTGATTTTTATCTTTATCCTAAAAATTCCAATTACTTTGTATATTCCATCATTCTTTATACAAAGTATATTTTCTAAGAAAATTGTAATATTCTTTCTAAATTTTAGAAGTCTTTCTTTGCGCAACTTAATCCTCAATCCAAATATGTTAATAACCTTATGAGTATTTTCATTATATACACAAAAGAACCATTGAGCGTACTCTGTGTACGGAATAGTATATTTTCTTATTTTTTTATAAAGGTTAGGATATAGACGAAATATTTTTTGCAGGTTCTCATTATTTATATTATTTTTATTTATATTCCAAAGGGACGTTTCTTGAGTATTTTCTATATTTTTAATACATGTAATATTATTCTTGACAACATTAATCTTTATATCGTTTAACACACACATAGCCCAAAACCAAATATCATCTGTAGAAGTCAACAATTTTAAGAATAAATCTTCTCTCAAAATATCCCTGTAGAATACGTGAGGTGGATATAATATTCCACCACCACTAGTTGGAAAGTTATGAAAAGATGGCTTTGTTTTAAGTCCTTCCAGACAAAAATCCCACTGTAAATATGGGAGTATATTTCCATATCTGAAAGTTATACCATGTGATCTATGACAATGAACCATGTTAGGTTGTTTAATATATTCCATATATAGCTTCTCAAGCCAATCTTTGGGGTAATATATGTCATCATCGGCAGTTACTATGGCATATTCAGGATATTCTTTTAGTGTAGGAATCAGCTTTTTATATGATTTTATATCTTTGCACCAAGCTATGGTCAATCCTCTTTTAGTTAATTCTGTTAACTCTCTTGGCAAATCTTGCTCTTTATTTGGAAAGTCCTCATTTGCTAACCATAATATAACTTTATCTGCTTTTTTTGTTTGTTCTAGTAATGTTAGAATAGCCTTATGGATTACATTGATTCTTGCTGGATAACTTGTTAAAGAAATTATAATTTTATTTTTTTGACTTAAAGATTTTACATAACCTTCAAAATCGTTATTTTTTATAAATTTATAATAAGACTCCTTTTGACAACTTTCCTTGCATTTAAATTTATTAAATGCTGAGGTGAACTCTCCAAATAGTCTTTTCTGCATATCTTTTGTGAATTCGTCAAATTTAAAATATTTACGGAACTGATCATCATATCTCCATAAACACCTTTTATAAGCTGTTATGTAATCTTGTTGTGAATTATAGTCAACAGAATTAATAAAATTTAAAGTGATTTTATTAGAATATATAAGAGAAGCTACCCTTTGAGGCAAACTGGATTTTGTCGTTAAACTTAGCTGTTGTCCTTCAAAATTGTGATTGACTCTGTAGTGATAATAAATTTTATCAATTCCTATACTTTTTTTAGAAAAATATGTTGCCTTTGCTGTCCAAAAAATATCATTTTGACTATGGCTATTATTAAAATATATATCATTTTTTATTAGGTAACTTTGTTTGTATATAGCATTCCATACAACAACTGTATGTTCGTTCACATTTAAATATGGAGATTCTTTTTTTAATTTTTTTCTTTCAAACAATCCACTTAAAAATTTTTCTTTTTCTTGATAATTAGGATGTTCATAATAATACGATGTTCTAACTAAATAGGCATTATGTTTTGCTGCAGTATCTAACAACTCCTCATAAAAATTTAAATCAATCCAATCATCACTATCAACAAAACCCACATATTTCCCGTGACTAATTTTCATTCCTTTGTTCCTTGAAGCTCCAGCTCCTTCATTCGTACTATTTATTACTACAATTCTGTTATCTTTATTTGCATACTCATTTAAAATTTGAAGCGAATTATCCGTAGAACCGTCATTTATGCAAATAATTTCAATATCTTTAAGAGTTTGATTAACAACGCTGTCAAGGCACTGTCGTAGATATTTTTCTGTATTGTAAACCGGAATTATTACTGAGATTTTTGGTGCTGATGTCATTTAAAATCCTTATAGTCGCCCTATTAATTTATCTTATATATTAGAATTACCTATAATATGACATACAAACCCATTTTTTTTGGCTTCTTGTGAGTTTATGATATTTCTTAAGTCAAATATAATTTTATTACGAACAAGCGTTCCTATTTTAGCCCAATCCAGAAATTTGAAATCTTCACATTCTGTACCAAACGCAATTAAATCGGCATCTTTTACTGCATTATACACATCCACAGCATAAGTTACCCTAGACTTAAATATTTTTTTAGAGTTATCAATAGCCATAGGATCATATACGCAAACATCAATATTTTTATCTAGCAATTCCGTTATTATGTCAGTTGATGGAGATGATCTGCAATCATCTACTCCTGCTTTAAAAGATAATCCTAAAAAGGCTACTTTAGGATTTTTATACTCTTCAACAAGATGTAAAATTTTTGCAGCTAGCTCTTTTTTTCTAGATTCATTTGCCACAATTGTGGACTCTACAAGCCTAAGACGTGAACCAGTAGATTTCCCAAAATTTGCTAGAGCTAAAATGTCTTTAGGAAGACAGTTGCCGCCAAATCCTGGACCAGGATTTAAAAATTTTTCTCCGATGCGTGTATCAAGACCCATAGCATAAGCTACATCATATACATTACATCCTCTTTTTTCACATAAGTTGGAAATTTCATTTATAAAAGTAATTTTCATTGCAAGAAATGAATTTGACGCATACTTTATCATTTCAGCTGAAGCACGAGATGTGAAGAAAATCTTGGTTTTATCTTTGAAAGGACTATAAAGTTTTTCTAGGACATTTTTTGCTCTTTGTGATTCTACTCCAATAATTATGCGGTCAGGTTCAAAAATATCATGTATTGCCATTCCTTCTCGTAAAAACTCAGGAATTGATACAAGATCAAAGGATGCTTTCGGATTAAGTTGCTTTATTAAGTTCTCTATTTTTTTGCAAGTGCCGGGTAGAACAGTTGACTTAATTACAATAACTGTATACCCATCTAGGTAATTTGCAATATCATGTACTACCGTATTTATATACGATAAATCTACACTTCCTCCTCTCCCCGAGATAGTAGGTGTATCTACTGCTATTGTTACAACATCTGCTTTTCCTATGCTTTCTAATGACGTGGAGAAACTCAATCTTTTGGTATTAATATTTTTTATTAGTAAATCTTTAAGTTTAGCCTCAGCTATTGTTGACTCACATTTCTGCAAAAGGTCTATTTTTTCTTTATTCTTATCAATCCCCACAACTACATTTCCTAGCTCTGAAAAAGCGACAGCAACAGGAAGACCTACATAACCAAGTCCTATGACATGCATATTCATAATATTATTTACTCTATCTTTAAAATTTTTTTAACTTTTTTGAGACATAATATAACTACCCCAAGAAAACCATTAACACAAAAAAAATTCCTAACAAATACTCGTTTGCTTCTATTAAATACAAAAGCAGAAACTAAAATTCCAAGCATTTTACTAATGCTACCATGCAATACAAGCTTTGCATATTCTTCATAGCTATGCGATATAGTAATGGCTTGGTAAACCAAGAAGTTATTCTTATCAAAATGAGGGTTTGTCTCAAAAGGTAAGATACTAAAATAAGCTTTAAACTTCAAGAAATATTCATTTTTATACTCTTTTTTAATCTTATGTGTCCATTTCTCCAAGTTAGTGAAAGCAAAAAATTCGGCTAACTTGAGATATTTCTCTTTATCAGTGTCATCAAGCACATTTGTTGCTTTTATAACCTCGTAAATTTTATTATGACAATCAAACAAAATGAAGGGAGAGTGATCTAAGTCTGCAGTATCTGAGCAAGAAGAAATTCGTTCATTTCTATAGAAATATTGACACTTTTGACAGATGATAATACTCTTTGCAAGCATTGATGATATAAAAGTAAAAAAAACATCTGAAAAAATTCTAACTTCTTGGAAAAATATATCATTATCTATTAAAAAATCTCTTCTATATATTTTAAACCAAGAGTAACTAATAGAAAGCAAACGTATTTCTTTTTCATCTCTCTTACCCTTGTTCCAATTCCATGAGCTTTTTTTGTTTCGTTTAACATTTACTATTGTCTTTGCAGCAATTATATCGCTATCCTGTTTTTTTGTAGTCAAATATAAGTTTTCATAAAAACTTAAATCAATCCAATCATCGCTATCAACAAAACCTATATACCTTCCTTTTGATAGACGTATACCAAAATTTCTTGCAAAAGATACACCTTTGTTAGCAATTAGGTTAATCAATTTAATTCTATTATCACTTAAAGCATATTCATTTAAAATTTTGAGAGAGTTATCTGTAGAACCGTCATTTATGCAAATAATCTCAATATCTTTAAGAGTTTGATTAACAACGCTGTCAAGGCACTGTCGTAGATATTTTTCTGTATTGTAAACCGGAATTATTACTGAGATTTTTGGACTACTCATTTCGAAAAACTTCCTTGATTGAAAACTCAATTCTATATTTTAACACAATTAAACATAACTGTAAAATTATGTAACTATCAAAATATTTAATAAATTATTGAAATCATCTAAAGTTGTCATATTGTTAATCTCGCTGCGAATTTTTGCAGCGTTTGGCATATCTTTAACATAATAATGTGCTACTTTACGCATCAGTACGAGTCCCTTTTTTTCGCCGTAAAACCCGGTAGAATATATCACATGCTGTTTTAGCCATTTAATTTTTTCTTTTTTTGTCGGTAAAGAAAGTTTTTTACCTGTTTTAAAGAATTCTTCAATCCTTCTAAATATTGAATAGTTGCCAACGGCGCCACGTCCTATCATTATTCCTGCGCAATTTGGAATTTTTAAGAATTCTAAAGCAGTTTCTTCGTCAATTATGCCGCCGTTGCCAATAATTGGAATTTTTGCGCCCTCGCAAGACTGGGCAAATGCATTTAAGTCTGGTGTGCCTGAATGCCCTTGAAACGCCGGTCTTGCATGTACGGCAACCATCTTAATTCCACAATCTTGGGCTATTTTTATAATTTCAGGCGCTACGTTTTGTCTTGGTAGAAGACCTATGCGTATTTTAATTGTTACTGGAATTTTAACGCTTTTTACTACAGATTCTAAAATTCTTGAAACTAGTTTCTCATTTGCAAGAAGTTTTACTCCCGCACCTGCTTTTGCAATTTTTCTAACGGGACAACCAAGATTTATATCAACAATGTCTGCCCCTAAGTCTTGTACAATTTTTGCAGCTTCAGACATACTATGAGAATCCCCGCCGAAAATTTGAGCGGAAACAGGGCGTTCTTCATCTAAAATTGTCAAAAGTTCTTTTGTTTTTTTGTCTCCATAGACAAGAGCTTTTGCCGATACCATCTCAGTATATACAAGTCCTGCCCCCCCTTGTTTTGCAAGGCGACGTAATGGCAAGTCTGTTAATCCTGCCATAGGAGCAAGAAGAATATTATTTTTAAGCTTTATATTTCCAATTAATAATTTATTCATAATATTTTAAGCTATACGACTTTACGCATGATGGTCAGCAAAGAGATCTCTTTGCTAAGATACAATAACAACAAAAAAGCTACCAGTTTTCTAAAGATAGAGAAGGGTTGGATTTTAGTTGAAGATTATTATAATTCATCCCACATTTTTTCTGTTTCAGATATGCCGCACAACCTATCATTGCGGCATTATCTGTGCAATAAATAAGCGATGGTATAAATATTTTTATTTTGTTTTTCTTGCCTTCTTGTGTGAACATGCTTCTTATAAGAGAATTTGCGCTTACTCCTCCTCCTAATGCTATTTGTTTTAAATCAAATTTTTTTGCTCCTTCAAAAGCTTTAAAGCAAAGTGTTTCCGCCATGGCTTGTCTGAAAGAAGCGCAAATATCGTTTAAATGTTGTTCAGTCTTTGCTGGGTTAGCTTTCAAATAGTTCAGAAGAGCCGTTTTTATACCAGAAAAGGAAAAGTCCCAGCTTCCTTTTAAATAAGGTCTTGTAAAATTAATTGCAGTAGGGTTTCCTTTTTCCGCTCTTGTGTCTATTATGGGTCCGCCTGGATATTCTAAGCCCAACATTTTTGCGGCTTTATCAAAAGCTTCACCAGCGGCATCGTCTCTAGTGCCTCCGAGTATTTTATACCTTCCAAAATCTTCAATTATTATAATCTCTGTATGCCCTCCTGATATTATTACGCTTAAAAAAGGAGGTTTGATTGATTTATTTTCAATAAAAGCAGAATATAAATGTCCTTCTAAGTGGTTGACGGGTATCAAAGGTTTTTTGTAAATGCTTGCCATCGCTTTTGCTGCTATTGTGCCTACAAGTAAAGCACCCGCAAGTCCGGGACCTACTGTAACAGCTATCGCGTCTATTTTTTTTGAAAAATCGGAAGAAGATATTCCAGCTTTTTTTAAAGTTTCCACTATTACAGGATTGATATTTTCTATGTGGGCGCGACTCGCAAGTTCAGGAACTACGCCGAAATATTTGGCGTGTATTTTTATTTGAGAAGAAATAACCACAGATTTTACTTTTGTTCCGTTTGAAACTACTGAAGCAGAAGTTTCATCACAGGATGTTTCCAGAGCAAATATATTCATATTTATCTGCGACCTTTTCTCAGCACAAAAGTAATATTTGAATAAGTTCCGCTTGGAGAGTAAAATTTATAAGTTACAGAGCCGTCACGATTATTCATTTTGCTTAATCCAATTTTCATTGAGCGAGCAAGACTCCTAAATACTTTTTCAAACTTTTTAATATTTGCAGATTTACTAAGTTCTATTGTTTTGTAAAATTCGTTCCACTTCATTGAGTTAGAGCTTCTTTCTCTTATGAATTGTTTTAAAATGTTTTCCTGCTTTATATTATGAGAGACAAGAATATCAACTATTTTTTTATCTAAAATAACATCAATTGATATTTTTTGTTTATTTGCAGGCTGAATTGTAAACCAAACGGCTATGCCACAAATAAACAGAAATATTAGGTATATTTTAATCAAAATGCTTTCTTTTTTATTTTTACCTGACACGCAATTCCCCTCTGTTACTTTTTCTTTAACGGTTTAGAAAATTCTATTGCTTCTTTAATTTTATTTTCTTTTATAATTTCTAAGGCTTTATTTAAAGCTTTATCTTCAATTATATTTTTCTTTTCATCTTTATTTTTTGAAAAAAGCATATCGCTTTGAGCGTATAATTTGATTTCCTCTTCAATCGTTACAGGAATATCAATATCGGGAGTTATGCCATTTTTAGCATTTTTTTCATTTGAATGATTTATTGTCCGTCCCGAAGGAAGATAATATTTTGCTATAGTAAGCCTCAAAGCCGTGCCGTCTGGCAAAGGGATAACGGTTTGAACACTACCTTTTCCAAAAGTGTTTGAACCTATTATTAGAGATCTCCTAAAATCCTGCAAAGCTCCGGAAACTATTTCAGAAGCCGACGCAGATCCTCTATTTATAAGAACTACAAAAGGAATATCTGCAAAGTCCGCTTTGCCATTAGTATAGTATTCCCTTTTTGTTTCTTCTTTGCGTCCTTTGGTTGTAAGAATAAGTTTTGTATCTTCAATAAACAAACTTATTATATTAATTGCGGAGTCTAAAAGCCCACCGGGATTATTGCGTAAATCCAAAATAAAAGCTTTCATACCCTGATCTTTAAAAGCATAAAGAGCTTTTTTCATATCTTCGTCGCTTTGAGCGTTAAATTCTGATAGCCTTATATACCCTATTCCGTCGTCAAGCATGATCGTTCGGAGAGTTTTTATCTTTATTTTTTCTCTTATAAGATTAAATTCTAATTCGTCTGCAGTATTGCTTCTGGAAATGGTGAGTTTAATTTTTTTCCCTACTTTGCCTCTCATAAGCTCAACAGCTTCGTCTGTGCTCATTCTGTTTGTAGATTTACCGTCAATTTTTATAATTCTATCATTTGGAAGTATGCCTGCTCTATATGCCGGTGTTCCAGGCAGAGGGGATACTATTGTTATAAAATTATTTTTTGACATAATTCTAAGACCTACACCGCTATATGCTCCCTCTGTTTCATTTTTCATATCTTTAAAGGCTTTTTCTTCCATATATTGTGAAAACGGATCCAATGAATCTACTACGCCCTTTATGGCGCCGACTGTTAAATTTTTTGGATTTATTTCTAAAACATAATTTTTGTCTATTATTTCCATAACATCTATCATAAGCTTTAATTTTTCATAAGCTTCATCGCCGGCACCATACGCCTGCAAATTAAAAAAGACAAAGATAAAAAATAGCAAAACAATCTTTTTAAATACAATCATTCAATTCCTCAAAATATGCAAAGCATATCAATAAAGATTACTTGCTGCGTAACCACAGAAGAGGATCGTCAGGTATATTATTTTGTCTTATCTCAAGATACAAGATGGCATCTTTTTCTCTTCCAATGTCAGCGATAATCTCTTCTTTGGACACTTTTTGACCTTCTTTAACATATATTTTATTTAAAAAACCATAAACGGAAAAAGTGGCATTTTTATGGTCTATTATAACAAGTTTCCCATAAGAACGAAAAACTCCTGTAAAAACTACTTTACCTGAATCTATACTTTTAACTTTAGCATAGTCTGAACCATTTATTTTTATTCCGTTGTTTATTATGTATGTATCTAACTCAGGATGTTTAGTTTTGCCAAAATAGGAAATTACATTACCCGCAACAGGCCAAGTCAGCGATTTTTTTCTTTTTATCTGTGGAGTCGGCGGACCTATAGTTGTTTCTCTTTTTTTAGCATTTTCAGAGTTAATTTTATTTATCAAAGTTTGTAATGCTTTTGCGCTGTCGTTTAAAGCCTTTATTTCTTTTTCTGCATGGCGTCTTTTATCCGTAGTTGTTTTAAGAATTTTATTTTTTTCTTCTAACAAACTTTTATTTTGAGTTACGAACTCACTTTCTCTTTGTTTTAAGTTTATAAGATTTTTCTTTGATTTTTCCCATTTTTGCAGATCATAAGCCAAACTTTCAACGGATTTTTTTTCTTTTTCAAAGTTATTATTACCATATTCCAAAGATTTTAACCTTAATTTATATTCCATAGGGTCTTTAGTGTAAGACTTTAAAAATGTCATTTTATGAAAAAGATTTAATTCTTCAAGAATAGTCTTATTCCAGTTTGATTTTCTTAAAGAAGCAGAATCATAGTCCTTTGCCGACTTATTAAGGTTTTTTAAAGCGGATTTTATATCTTTTGAAACTTTTTCTAATTTCTTTTCAGTTTCTCCTATGGTTTCATTAATAGTTTTCAACTCTTTTTGGTAGATTTTTTCCTGTAAAACAAGCTTATCTTTTTCAATCTGTTTTTTCCGTATTGATTGTTTTATATCAGAAAGTCGCTTAGTTTTTGACGTTTCAGCATAACCTATATAAACAGATATATTTAATACAAATGATGCGGTAATAAAAATCTTTAAAAAATTATATATTTTCATCTTAATATTACTCTATGTCTATTCTGTCAAACATAATCCCAAGCGCGCAAGTAAACGGTATTATTATTAGTATTGCTGTTTCTGATATTAGCAAACTGTAATTAATATACTTGCATATAGTCCAAAACAATAAAAACCCTAACCCTGTTGATAAAAGGTATAAAAAGAATCTTTTCGCTTTTTTTAGCATATCTGAGCCAGCAATATAGACCAAAACAAATTTTAAAACTAAAAGTACAAAAAAGACTGAAATAATAATAAAAAATGCTTTTTCATATAACAACAATTGTTTTTGAATCTTTGCATAATGAAGGAAATCTGATGCATCAAATATTATTTCGTCAACTCCATTAATTTCTTCAATGGTATTTCTTATTTTAATCAAAAAGTCATTGTCTGGTATAGATTTCGGTTTAACAACAGCATAAGCCTGTAGAAATTTTGAGTCGTTAGGTAAAGAAATATTGCTTAAAAGAGGATTTTTTTCAACTGTTTTGTTATAGGCTTCGGCGACATTTACATACTCTTTTACAAAAATTGAACTTTCTGAATTCAAAATTTCTAATATTTTATCCTCATCTTTTGAATTTTTATCAAAAAATACAAATATATTGAGTCCTTCAGATAGAATATTTGCATAATCTTTAATTTGATAATAATGATTTGCAATAAAAACAAAAAAGACACCTAAAAATGCCAATGTAGATAATTTCAACAATTCTGATATAGTTCTTGCTATTTTTTTTCTGTTCTTCATAAATACTCCGTATCTTTCTAGCTACGCGTAAAAATATTTTCATTTTGTTTATTCAAAATCGTTATATTATACATTTTTTCGTACTCAACAGATGATTTATCCCATGAAAAGTTACTTTTAAAAGCATTTTGCATTAAAACATTCCAATTTTTCTTGTCTTTAAATATTTTTTCGGATTTCAATATTGTTTGTACAAAATTTTCGCCATAAGGTATATTAAACATAAACCCATTCCCATACTTTGTGAAATGGTTGTAATAGGTTATTGTGTCGGAAAGCCCTCCTGTACGGTTGACAATAGGTGCTGTTCCATAAGCCAGTGCTATCATTTGGCTTAAACCGCAAGGCTCAAATTTTGAAGGCATCATATAAGCATCGCAACCTGCATAGATTTTATGTGCCAAAGATTCATTATAATCAAAAAAAGCAGCAACTTTCTTTGGCATTTTTTTTACAGCTTCTTGAAGTTTGTGCTTTATTTCAGCTCTCCCTGAACCTAAAACAACAAACTGTATATCGGCGTTATTTAGCTTGTAAAAGGCGTCAATTATTATGTCAAATCCTTTCTGTTCGTCTAGTCTTGATACGCAGCCAAGCAAATAAACATCTTTTTTTATTTCAAAGCCGCATAATTTTTGTAGGTCTGCTTTGCAAATAGCTTTTCCCTGAAGATTATCTTTTGAATAGTTTGCTTTTATATTTTTATCGGTTGACGGATTCCAATAATCGTAATCTATGCCATTTAGAATACCGTAAATATTGTCTTGCCTTAAGTTTAAAACGCTTTCCATTCCCATACCATTGAATTCTTTTATTTCTTTGGCATATGTAGGGCTTACGGTCGAAACTGCATCTGAGAGTTTTATACCACATTTCATGAAGTTAACAGTGTTGTAATACTCTAGTTTATCAGATGTAAAATCTTCCCAAGAAAATCCTGCGATTTTAACGGTGTCTGAGTCAAACTGCCCTTGATAAGCTATATTGTGTATAGTAAAAACCGAAGATGTGTTCCAAAAGAAACCGTCATTTTTTAGATTTGTTCTTAGATATGCAGGTATTAATCCAAGTTGCCAATCATGGCAGTGGATAATATCAGGTCTGAACATTAAAGCTTTAACCGATTCCAATACGGCTTTTTGAAAAAATATAAAACGTTCTTTGTTGTCACTGTAATCAAGCCCATCTGTACCATATACTCCAGGACGATTGAAAAAATGCATATTTTCAACAAAATAAACTCTTATATTGTCTTGCAGAAGACAATATTTTAACCTAAAACTTTCCGTATCTTTACCAACTTGAATTTGCAATTTGTAAGGAAGAGTTTGAAGATTATATTTTTTGCCGTCAATAGAGTGATATTTTGGCAATATTATCCTTACATCATGCCCAGTTTTTTTAAAATATTTCGGAAGAGTTCCTACGACGTCGGCAAGACCACCTACTTTAACAAAAGGAACGCACTCCGATGCAGCCATTAGAATATTCATTGAGTATGTCTCTTAGCCAATAATTTGATTAAATATAATAGGTTTTCTCTAATCCTAGCCTCAATATCTTAATAATTGCCGTGAGTTTGGCGACAATACAGGGCAAAAACGTAGGTACTATTTTCTATATTGACAAGTTTTTCAACGCTAGAGTGTCGCCAAAGACGTGGCAAGAATATGCGTTGATGTTCTTAGAGAGACCCTACAAAATATTATACTACGTAAATAAAATCGGTCTGAACGCGACACCAAGAATTAATATACGTTATCTTTTTGATTTTTTTGACGTTTTGCTTTTTAATTCTTTTATTGAAAGTTCATAATAATTTTTTGCGTCGCTGCGGCTTGGATCTGTCGTATATACTGCGCTGAAATATCTTGAAGCATTTTCGTAATCTCTATCCTTATAGTATTTCATTGCTTGTTCAAAAGTAGTGTTCATTTGAGCAGAAGATACTTTATTTATTTTAGTTTCTGTAAGAGCCAAATATTTTAAGGCTCCCGAATTTTCAGGGTCAATATCAATAATTTGTTTAAACTTTTCTTTCGCAAAGACAAAGTTTTTGTCGTTGTACAATTCCATCCCCTCTCTCCACAACGATATAATTTTATTGGCATTCTTTTGTCTGTTTTTTTGAAGTTCTATTTTTTTAAGGGTCGCTTGTATGTCTTCAAGTCCTTTTTGCGCTTTAAGATTTTCAGAGTCTATTCCGAGTACTTTAGAATAATATCTTTGAGCTTTAAAAAAATTGTTTTTTTGGAATTCATAATCAGCTTTAAATAAATATTTTTGTATAGATATTTCCAGAGATCTGTCGTTAGCGCTTATAGCGTATGCAATTTCTTTTAAATACTCTTTAGAGGGATCGTGGTCTGGATACAAAGCTAGAATTTCTTCAAGGATTTGCCTTGCATTTATATAATCTTTTCTTTTATATGCTTCTTTGGCTTTATTAAAGTTTATTCCTAGATAATAGTCATATGCTTTGCCTGCATTAAACACATTTCCTATCAAAAAACCCAAGGTTACTGTGTGTTTCACATCATAACCGCAGTTCATGGAAGAGAAAGCATAATCTATATTTATAGATTCAAAATTGAGCAATAGCCCAGCAGTTACGCCTTTAAATATTCCATCATTGCAATCCCGCCAACCAGCTCTAAAAATAGCAGGATAAAAAGGGACAATTTCAGCTCCCAAAACATAGCCCGTTTTATTTGTTTTTAAAAATTGAATTACGTCGCATATAATAGCAGGCTTTAAAGAAGAGTAAAAATTGTATCGCAAAGCAAAATCAAAGTTTTGTGGCATATCAAAAGGTTTTGATCCTGAAATTTCTACTTTCTCGCCAATATTTCTAAAAGCCGCAACAGCCCATAAATTATCGCTTATCATTCTTAGATTATAGTGTGCTCCTATGTCAAAAGCAAAAGCTATTTTAGAATTATCTTGCGTGCTAAAATTGTAATCTTTCAAAGTTATTCCAAAACCTCCGAAATTGTCATAGACGGGAGTTTTTTTGATAAAAGGAAAAACATAATTTAGATATAGTGTATAGTTGTTTGAAAGTTTTTTTTCGTCAGGCATATAGACGTTTAAGGACGAAAATTTATTATATGTTCCCGCAATACTAAAGTTTCCAATGCGAGTCGGAAAGAGGAATGAGCATAACCCGCCGTAAACATTGTCAAACACCGATATACCGGAAAAATCCAATCTTGTCGCTAACACCTCGTAATTGGAAGACGGAGAGTTAATAAATGAAAGCGAATTTTTTGAGAATGCCGCTGCAGACCCTCCAACACCCTCCGATATTGCGTCATAGTTTAATAGAAAAAGATTTGCTGCAGGAATAGTAATGCCAGAAGCTAAAAGATTAATATTAAAAAACATAATCGTAAAAGCTGTAAAAATTTTCTTTTTCATTTTATAAGTCTTTGTATACTTGACATAAGCTCTGCAGTATTAACTGGTTTAAAAACGCAATCATCAGCTCCTGCAGAAAAAGCTTTATCTATGTGGACAGTTGTGTCTCCTGTAACCATAATAATAGGTATTTTGGAAAACTTATCGTTTGATTTTATTTCTTTTAAAATTTCAAAGCCATCTTTTCCTGGCAGCTTTATATCCAGAAGAATCAAATCAGGCTTTTCTTTTGTTAAAACATCATAAAAAGTTTCTCCTGTAACTGCTTTTACAACGTCAAAATCTTTTGAAAGAAAAACAAGTTCTATAGAATTTAAAAATGATTTGTCGTCATCAATAATAAAAATTTTTTTCTTACTCATGGCTATCCTCTCTTTTTTCGGGCAGCATTATCACGGTTTTAGATTTCAAACTTTCTGACAATTCAATGGATAATTTTAAAGAATCTGCCAAATTATAGTTTTCATCTAAAATTTTAAATCCTGGGTATTTTAGTGATAACATATAAATTCCTGCGGGTAATTTTATGTTAATAGGCGAAAGTTCGGAAGTGCCGACAAATTTATTTGTACCATCAACTTGTTGCATTAAAACTTGCACTTCAGGTAAAGGTATAGTCTCCTCATTTTCCTGTTTCACGGCATTTTGCAGCAATTCAAGCTTGCTAATCATATCAGGGGCAGAATTTATAAGTTCAAGTTGATTTTTTTTCAACTCTCTTATGTCAAGAGTAATACCTGAGACTTTTCCTGTGATTTCCGTAAAATCTTTTTGTTTTTCCTTTGAATAATTTGAATATATAAGTGTTATAGCAAATGCAACTATTGATATAAATAATGCAATTACAAAAGGACTAATACGAAAGTCTTTAGCTTCTTTTGGAATAGTAATTACAAAAAATTTTGCAAAGTTAAATAAAAGCTTATCTTCACATAAATATTGTTTTTTGGAATTGTCGCTAATTGTTATAGTTGTATTTGTATACCCCGTGGGCATTTGAGTTTGCCCATCTGTTTCTATTTTTAGAGCTATAACTGTAGTGTTGTCTTTTCCTCCTGCTTTATTCGCTGAGGTTATAAGATTATTAGTTAAAGATACTAAATCATTGATGTTTTTTTCAATAATTTCTTTTATTAAATTGTCGTTTATTTCGCTGTTAAGACCATCGCTACACAATATGTAACAGTCGCCCTCCTTAGTTTCGTAAGTTGTATAGTCAACTTTTACTGTGGGCTCTGTTCCTACAGCTCTGGTTATCATGCTCTGTATTTCTGCACTTTTCACATCTTCTTCTTTCATCTTTCCAGCGTCAATGAGTTCATTTATTTTTGAATGATCTTTAGTTAGAAGCTCCAGAACCCCCGCCCTTAATCTGTAAACTCTGCTGTCTCCAGCATGATAAACGTGAAGTAAGCTTAGCTCTGGTTCAAATTTTACTGCGACGGTTGTAGTCCCCATACCTTTAAGCTTTGGGTATTTAAGCGTTAAATTATTTAGGTATCTGTTTGCAAGCATTATTGATGCTGCAGGACGAAGATTTTCAGAATTTAGACTTCCATTTCCTGTGATGGCTATTATATTGTCCAAAGTTAATTTGTCAAAAGATTTTAGCATTACTTCAACAGCTGTCTTGCTTGCAAATGCTCCTGCTGCGCCTCCGCCCATACCATCGCATACAATAAATAAGTTTTTTTCGGAATTTATTCCATAAGAATCTTGGTTTTCTGTTCTTACAGTTCCGACATCAGTTTTTGCATAGTACGAGATTTTCATAGAAATTTGACCTTAACTTTTTTAACACTTTTCTTTACAGCTCTCACTACTTTGAATGTTATGAACAAGATGGAAACGAATATTCCGCCAAAAAACATAATCCTGTACTTTAATTTATACTTTGACATATTTTGAGGGGGTATATGAGACGGACTTCCTAAGAACATAGGCCAAGGATCAAGATTTTTGATAACTTTTGTATTTGTGTCTATAGCTTGAAGTACGTTACTTGAATTTACAAAAAATATATTTAATTTCCCAGTGCCGAATGCGTCAACTAGCAAAGGTTGCGAAGTAATGGGAGCGTTGCTGGCTTTAATTTCGGAAATAATCTCAAATTCCTTCCTTCTTGTGTTATTCTTTACAACTAATATTTTCCCCTCTTCGGTAGCTATTACAAAGTCGTCATGCCCGTCTTTATCAAAATCAAATTTAGATGGCGAAGCTATCATTCTTTTGCCGTCGGGAAGTTTAAGTTTCCAAAGAAGTTCTCCAGAAGGATAATTAGTATCACATTTTAAGTTGTAAATTGTTCCGTTTCCCGAAACGACAAAAACATTTCCATCTGAAATTAAAGGCGAGGCGTTATGTCTTAAGTCTGACGAAGGCGTAGGTTCAACAAAAAAAGTCCATAATACGTTAAAGTTTGTTACGTCTATAGCGGAAACATATTGCGGAATATTCGTTTGAACAACAACTTCTGGGATTCCATCACCGTTTATATCCCCTACTGCGGGTGCGCCTGCGATAAGATGCGCTTTGCCTGTTTTTTCAAAAAGATCCACGGTCTTTTTTGCTCTTGTTTTGCCGTCTATAAAATATACTTTGCCGTTATTGTTTGCTACTACAATCATTGGAGAAATATCTTTTGCTTTATACAGAACAGGGCTTGCAAGAACAGGACCTTCAACAAGATCTATATATTTTTCATAATCATTGTCGTATCCTACATTATAAAGCAAGCTAATCGTTCCATCTTCCGAGCATACCACAACATCTTGCTTTCCATTTCCTGTTAAATCTGCAACTAGAGGAGTCATTTCCGAAACCATTCCGCTAAGAGCTTCTCTTCTTATTATATTTCCAGTTTGTCCGTCAAATATATAAAGCATGGCAGAATCTGACAATACTACGATGTCTTTTATACCGTCGTTATTTACATCTATAAGCATAGGAGATGTTACATCAGAATTAAATATTTCTATTTGTTTCCAAAGTTGTGCGCCCGTGACAAGATCCCACCCATACATAAATCCTGCAGCCGTAAGCATTATAAGGCTATTGTGTCCTTTTCCATTTATATCTCCGATTGCTGGAGTTGATGTAATATCGTAACCTTCAATATTTTTTAACGGTATTTCTTTTTTAAAGTTAAGATTGAGTTCAAGCGATAGTTTATCTTTGTATCTGGTGAGAATTGATATTCCAGACCAGCCAAAAATTGAAAGCGTTACAGAAAATAAAAGAACGCTTATAGTTAAAACAATAGATAAAGGTCGCACTATCTTTAGCAGTAGAATATTTTGCTTCACCGGAAAAGAATAATCTTCATTTGCTGAAGTTACAAATCTGAATATTGTTCTTCCTATTGATATTTCGTCACCAGGGTTTATGTTCATAGTGTCTAACTGTCCAACTTTAATGCTGTTTACCGCTATGCCCCCAGTGCTTCCAACGTCTGTAATGACATACTGGCTGCCGTTTAGCGTTATTTTTGCATGCCCTTTTGATACGGTCATATCTCCCGAAAGAATGATATCGTTTTCAATTCCTCTTGGTGAAAATTTTTCTCTTCCTATAAAAGTTTCAGCGTTTTTGATTATATATTTTTTACCTTCAAATTTACCGTATATACCAAGTAAATAATATTCATTTTGATGTCCTGCAGAATCGTCTATGTACAAAATGGAATAAGGTCATATTCCTATTTGATCTCCCGGAAAAAATTCTTGTTCTGATATAGTTGTTCCGTTTATCTTTGTGCCGGTTAAAGTATTTTGATCTTTTACATAATATTTGCCACTGTTAAGGACTATAGAACAGTGAAATTCAGAGACAATTTTGTCATTTATAACTATATCGTTGCTTTTTTTTCTTCCGACAAAAATTTTGTCTTTACGTTTTAACATATACTCGCCAAGAATTTCTGCTTTTCGTTTTAATACTAGCCTCGCCATGTTCTCAACTCCTTATAATTATTAATAATTTATCTGGATACAAATAATGCTGCTATCATGCTAAGACCAAGGCTTACTCCGGCAAGTTTCCCTGTATTTTTGCTACCGCTGCTTGACGAACCGAAATTATCATAATATTGTGCGTGATGGTTTTCCGAAATAGTCTTCTTCATTTCGTTCAATTGCTTAGAAATACGAACTAATTCTACATTTTTATTTTTGTCATAACGTTCTGTTTCAGGTAAAGACGAATTTAACTTATCTATTTTTTTTGAAATAGCAATATAGTCCGACTGAAGTTGAGCTAGAGTTTTTCTAATTTCCGCAAGTTCTTTTTTTGAAATAGGTGATCCCTTTGACACGGTATGTCCTTCTTCATAGTTTACTTGTTGTTGTAATTCGTTAAAAACTTTTGAATATTTTAAAGAATTATCTAAAAGCATCGGCATATTTGGCTCCAAATCAGCTATTATTCTTACAATATCTGTACCACCTTTACTTTTTGACGAAGCTGGAGCACTTGCTATCCGTCCATTTTTTTCAAGCATAGCAATTTTGTGTCTTAGATCCTCAAATTCATTTCTACTTATTGTTTGCAAGTTCATTCCAGCAGGAGCGTTTGCTGCTTCTTTAGTTCTTTTATCGTATTCATACAATGCTTTAATAAGATCTGCTCTTGTAACAGCGCCATCTTGCACAAACACGCTATCTCCATATTTATTTGTGAATTTGGGGATTTTATTGCCAAATTCATTAATTATTTCTCTCAAGACGGGATCTTGCACATCTCTTTTTGCGGCAAAACATAAACTTAAGTGGATATTTAAGCCAAACAAAGAAACAAGTATGAAACTAAAAATTTTTTTTATCATTTTAAACCTCTAAAAAAATAAACTCAAAGAAATTTTATTTTTTTGGTCAAAAATATTGCCCATACTTAAGGCATAATCAATGCGTAGTTCAGTACCAAATACAGTCAAATCTATACCGCATCCCAAACAATATGTTATATTCCTGTTAATATCGTCTTTGACATTGTATCTATTTTCCAAAGCATAAGAATTTATTCCGCCTCTTAAATGAAGACCGCTTAAGCCAAATGAAGATCCTCTCGAAATATCAACGCAACTTATCTCAGTACCGATATTTGCCGATAAAGGTTCTTTTTGAACCTGAACAAGATCAACTGCTCCTGTAATTTTAAACTTTTCACTAATATTAAACTTATTTGAAACGGCAAATTTTGTCGTTAATGCTGCGGTATCGCTATGTCCACCATCCCAAGTAAGAGTCGCTCCTTTACTCAAAAACAATCCGAAATTTAAAGTTTCAAAAATGTTGTAGAGCAATCCTGCATCTATGTCGTAACCTGCCGCATTTCCGCCGGGGATTGAACTCATTTTTTCGGAAATATATTTTAGTGATAAACCTAAGTATAAATTGTTTATATTTTCAAATAGAGGTATTCCCCAAGATAAATAAATAGCATTTTGCGTGTCAGAAAAAGTTCCTGTTTCAATACCATCGTTTCCATCATCAACTTCTTCTGATTTCACAGTATTATCAATAGTTGAATTTATTAAACCTATTGCAAAAACAGATTCTCCCAAAGAATCCGTAATTTTTGCCGCAGGTATTGAAATGGCAGCAAAGCTATAACCTGGCACTACTTCTTTGAGTCCAGCCCACTCATTAGATGCTCCTGAGGCGCCCATAACAGATATACTATATTTTTTTATTTGACCAATTCCTGCAGGGTTCCAATAGACGGCGCTGGCGTCATTTACAAGCGAAGTATATGCTCCCCCCATACCAAGCGCCCTTGCCCCAACCTCTTTTTTTAAAAATGCAGATCCACCAAAAGCGGCAAAAGAATTAACCGCAACTATTGCAAATATCAGGATAAGAAAACCAATTTTTACTGATTTTGTCATAACTTTATTTCCTTAATATTGCAAAAGATCTGTATCGCCTGTTTTCTTTACCGCTATCTGTAATTATCTCGCAAATGTAAATGCCGTTTGCAAGACTGTCTCCCGCGTAACTTTTTGCGTCCCAGTCGGCATAATTTGCCCCTTCAACACTAGAAATCTTCTCTATTACTTTGCTTATAAATTTACCAGCTCTATCATAAATATTGATTGTAACAGAAGCTGCTTCAGCTAAAACATATTTTATCTTCATTGGTTTGCCGCTATTTGGATTGTAAGGAGACGGATACGGTAATAATTGAGCAACTTGTTCGCTATTAACTCTAAACGTTACGCATTTGGGTCCTACAGTTTTATTTTTATTATCTGTAAACTCCACAGATAGAGTATATGGTCCTTTATCAACAAGAGACATCATACCATCATAAGTATAGTCAAGAAATTTTTTACCATTTTCGTATTTGAAACGTCCTACTCCTGTAGCTATATATATGCTTGCGGTATTTGTAGAACTTCCTGAAAAAAGTTTTACTGTAACGCTTGATTCGTTAAATCCGTAAGCTGAATAAAGTTCAGCCTTAATTTTTGGCTTTAGTGAAGCTATTTGTCCAGGTTGAAGAATTTTTATGTATTCGTCAGAATCAGTTACATAGATTATAAATATACCAGTTAATATACCTTCCACATCTGCAGTATTCTGTGCGTACCATTGTATATAATTTATTCCTTTCTCCAATTTATCTGTTGTTGTTGAAATTTGTATGCTTGGTCCTACAGGGACACCTGGATCCCAACTGCTGTAAACTACTATGTAATCAGTTATATTGTCAGAATCTTGGGAAACTCCATATTTAATTTGTCTTATATCGCCATTTGCTGTTTTAAAAGTAATTCCTATATTTACTGTATTTGTCGGAACAGTGCTTCCGCTAAAAAGAGGTTTATTTTCAAGCGTCATATTCTCATATGAAATATTGCCGTTATTCAGCCAGAAAGACGTAATAGCACCCATGCTTATCATATTATCAAAGGTCATCAGAGGAACTTCGGCAAAAGTTATACCGTTGTTTACTGAGCTTATATGCTGATAATTTGTGCTTTGGTTTAACTGTCCGCCATTTGAAAGAGAAATATCTCCTCTATATCCTTCGGCTACTGCAATAACAGGAAATGCTAGCCAGAAAAATAACAGAAACATTTTAATGATAATGATATAGTCTAAAATCTTTTTATTTTTTATCATTGCAAATTTACCAAAACAAGTATTGTGCCTTTTGTTCCACTAAAATTTTCTAAAGCTTTACCTATTACACTTCCCGTTTTGGGATTAGAGGCTTTTTTCGCATGACCAGGAATTGATGATGTCGTAAGTAAATCTCCCCGGATTATGCTTCCGCTTTCGTTTGTAACTTTAACAGGAACTTTACCAACCAAAGCCAGTTGGTAGCCTTGTTCTTTTGAGTTTATTACAAGACCTGGCTCTGTAGAAATTACGCCTGCTACTCTAACAGAATCTGGTAATTTTGATTTCTCTATGTTGTTATCTACATCTTGAGATATTACTACAACATCACCCGGTTCAAGATTTTCCTTTGAAGAATATATTTCTGCGAGATCGGCGGCAGAAGTGAATACATATGTAGCAGTAGAAGCATAAATAGCACTTGCAACAAATATTTGATAAGGAGTAGTTGAACTTCTATTGTCTGCTATTTGAGATCCATCTATTTCTCCTGTAACCCAAGTACAAGTAGTAGCCCAAGTGGCAGTTGCTACATTTGCCGACCAACCAGCACTAGAAGCATAGCTAGCATAAGTAGAAGAAGCTGACCAAAATGCATAGGGACTTGCGGTTAGTTGAGTTGTTCCCAGAGGAGTACCATTATAATTAACATCTATGCTTACAGCACTACTAAAATCTATACTAGGTGAGAGATCCACAACATTTATATTAACGCTGTACAACCCTCGGTTAACATAAGTTGAAATGTTTATAGAAGCATTATTTTTCCCATCACGAAGTGTAAATCCAAAACTCCCCATTTCTGAAACAGGTGTTCCGCTATTATCGGTTATTCTTCCCTGTAGGGATATAGTTTTTGGAGGATCTGCAAAAATAATACTGTATAAAACAAGCGTAACGAAAAATAACGTTGTAATCAGTACAAGTTTCTTCATAAATCTCTCCGCTTCACCAAAATAGATTTACAGTAAGACTTTCTTAAAAACTAATACTTAAGCGGTTTCCCACAATTAACGCAAAACCTTAATCTTCTGCCAGCAGGTATAGTATTTACATAACCGCAATAAGGGCAGACTACTGTCTTTACTTCGTTATCGCTTCCTGAAGCTTTTGATGTAGATGCAGTAAGTGTCTTTTCTTTTTGTAAAGATTCCCCATTGTCAATATTTTTTTTATGGATCTGTTTTTTGTTAGAAGGTTTTATAGATGTTTTACTATTCTTTTTCTTTTTTACAGTCTCACTTTTAGATTGAACTTGTTTCACTTCAAAAGCATCTGCGTCTTCCAGCTCGGTTATGTTTACCGAAGCAACATCAGTAGCACCCTCAGAGATCAACGTTATTTTGTTGATATTTTTTTTATTTGGTTTAGCTGTAATTTTAAATTCTTGTTCAATAAATTTTTGAGCGACAATTTTACCTTCTATAATTGAATTTCTGTCAACATCCGTTTTCCATAGTCCTTTTGAATTTACTTTACCGGCAATTTTATTATTTATCCAAATAAAAGCATTTTTCACCGGGATTTCTTTACCATTTGCATTTAATGAAACCACAACTATACTAAAAGGAATTTTAGAATAAATCATTTCGGCATTTATGGTATTGATTTTTGTAATATCAATGTCATTTTTTATATAAGGTTCAAAATTTTCTGCGGTAAAGACAAATTTATATTCACCTGCAGGAAGAGGTATTATTATAGGTTTACCTGTATCTATATTTTTTATTTCAGTGAAGTCTTTACCTTCAATCTTCAGTTTTGCGCTAAATGAATCAGAAGAATCTTTTGCTTTTACTCTAAAATAAATATTCTTTTTCATACGAATATTTAAGATATTTAGCGAATCTGACGAAATTACTATATCTTCTGTTGCTTCAGCGTATTCTCCATTAGGATCTAATGCCCTTACTTTGTACGAATCAGCTTTTAAATGAACAGTTAATGGCGTATTCCCGCGAGGCTTTTCTTCTCCAACTATGTGAATGCTCATATTTTCTGGTTCTGAGGCAAAAGAGAATGTTCTAAATAAATGACCTGTTATAAAAAAGTCTGTTTTGTCATCTCTGGTTTTAAGCCCAGTATCCCAATAATTTTTGTCAACTTCTGCAAATATTTCATTTGTATTTGTTTTTGAAAAGTCCACATTACACTGACCTTCAGCAAATTCTTTGGCTTGAGATCCCAGTTGTTGAAAGCCTGGCAATAAAAGTTCCACAGTATGGGCGCCCGCGGCAAGCTGAATCGTACATGGAGTAAATCCATACTTATTGCCGTCTATATGAACTTCTGCTCCAGAAGGGACAGATTTTACATTAAGTTCAAAATCAAAAATGATTTCTATTTTCTTTTGCTTAGTTTTGCTTTCTTTTGTGGCTTCGTCAATACTTACAACTCTTTCAACGGGGTTAAATCCTTGCTTAACTGCAGTGACTATATAAGACTGAGGTTGTACTTTTCTTAAAGCTATTGGTGATGAAGAATCCGCATTTTCTAAAATAACATCGCCGTCTTTTGTTTTCATTGTTACAGCAGCTCCTGAAGGAACTGTTGTGATAATAACGTCAGGAGGATTTAAACGAGTGTATATGGCTTTTCCGAAAGATGTAATATGAAGAAAAATATCTAATCCGAAGAAAATTAATGCAGCAAGAACTAAACTTATAACAATTTTTACTATTTTATTCTTAAGTCCCTTAATTTTAGCTAAAAACCAATCACCGACTTCTTCAAAAACAGTTTTTCCTTTTGCTTCTATTTGTTGAGACTGATCTTGAACACTATTTTGGGCAGAATCGGTTGAAGAGTTTTTAGAATCGGATGCTGGCTCTTCATAAACATCTCCAACAATGAAATCAGATGTTTTGACTCTAACGGTTGAAGGATTATTTATTATCTTCTGCTTGTCTAAAGATTTGACACGCTCAGCGACACCCATGGACTCTTCGCGCTCTTTACTCATCACTTTTGATACAAAAGATGCTAGATCCAAAATAAGCTCTTCGTTTTCAATTCCTTTTATAGCTCTTCTTAAATCGCGATACATCTCAATTGAGCGTTCATATCTAGCGTTTCTATCTCTTTGAAGAGCTTTTGTTAAAATCTCGCTGAGTTCAAAAGGAAGTTCAAGACCATTTAATAAATCCTGATTAAAGTCTGTATTTAAAATTTTTGATTTAATTTCATCATTTTCTCCGGAGAAGAGTTGCTTACCTGTAAGCATTTCATATAGCACTACTCCTGAAGAGAATATGTCGGAACGACGATCTATGTCAGGCATACCTTTTAATTGTTCCGGAGACATATAAGGAAATTTGCCAGTTACAATTTTTTGTTTTATACCTATCTCTAATTTTATTTCATCTGCAGTTTTTGCTATTCCAAAATCACTGAGCTTTACATTCCCATCATAAGAAATAAGGATGTTGCCTGGAGATATGTCTCTATAAACTATTCCATAAGAACTGCCTGTTATAGGATCTTTGGCTATATTGTTAGCATAATCTATAGCTCTTAATATGTCCATACATATTAAGACGGAAAATTCCCAAGGTATTTTAATTTGATATTCGTTACATCTTTTTATTATGTCTTCAAGGTCGTTTCCATTGACAAAATCCATCAAGATGTAATATGAGCCGTTGTTGCCTTTCCAGAAACGCCATACTCTTACGATGTTATCTTGTACAATATTCTTTGCAATGAGAGCTTCTTTGTAAAACATCTCTACAAATTTTGTCTCAGAAAATTCAGGAAGCAATTCTTTTATGGCAACAAAACTTTTCAGGCTGAAATCATAAGCTTGCCATACAACGCCGAAACCACCTTTGCCTATCTGCCTAACTGTAACATATTGGTCGTTAATAAATAAAAGTGACTCTAAACCATTCTGAGATTGCTCAGACATTAGTAGTAATCCTTTTGTCTCGAATTTGTTTATGACAAACTAAAAAATTAACTTACCTCTTTACACGAAATTGAGTTTATAAAATAAAATTAAAAAATACAAATATTATTGCACAATCTCGGTACTTTTTACAGTGTCGTTTTGTTCTATGTTCTTTGCATCAAAAGGAAGTTCGGGTTCGGGCAGATTATCAGTCTCTTGGATTTCTTTTGGCATGTCTTCTATGAGTGGAAGTTCGCTTAAATGGGCAAGTCCAAAATGTTTTAAGAAGTCTTGAGTAGTACCGTAAAGCAAAGGTCTGCCAAGAGCTTCCTTTCTTCCGACTATTTTTATTAATTTTTTTTCAATAAGAGTGTCTATTACTCCTGAAGATTCCACTCCTCGTATTTCGTCAATTTCTGCTCTTGTTATTGGTTGTTTGTATGCTATAATAGCAAGTGTTTCCAATGCTGATGGAGACAATTTTAAAACGACTTTTTCTTTTAGAAGTTTTTTTATCCAAGGAGAATATTCAGGCTTTGTGGCAAACGTCCAGCCATCTGCGATAAATTTAATCTCGTAAGGTTTATTTAAACTAACGTATTCGTCTTTCAATTCTTTTAAAATATCTTCTAAATTAGAAATATCAGTAACGTCTGCTTTTATTATATCCTTCAATTCTTTTAACCTCAAAGGTTTATCTGAAACAAAAAGCAAAGCTTCTAAAATTTTCTTAACTTCAGATATTTCCATCTTCTTTCCCTTGAATTATATTATCAGTCTCTGTAAGCAGTTCTAGCTTTGGATTAAGATTTTTTTCATTTTGTCTGGAATGCTCCACTTGTTCTCCATTTTCAATAAACTCAAAAGTATTTATATCTTTATTTGTTTGTTCTAGTTTTAGTTCGTTATTATAAACTTTATAAATTCTAATTTCTGAGAATAATTCAGATTGTTTAGCGACGATTTGTTTATTTTTCACAAGTTCCAAAACAGCCATAAAACAAACGACAAGAGCTAATCTTGTATTTTGCAACTTTAATATTTCAGTAAAAGAAACGTATTGTTTTCCCTCTAAAATATCAAGAATTTCCCTGATTTTGTTTTCAATAGGAATTTCTTGATACATTATTTCTTTTATATTGTCTGGTAGAGCCGTCAATGCGTCACGGAAACTGCTCATCAAATCAAAAATAGTAACGTCTAAAACAAAATCTTGTTTGCTTATAACGGGCTCAGGTCTATAATAAATTTGAGAATTTTCATTAATTTTGTAAGACAAAAGTTTCCCGACTTCTTTATATTTTTGATATTCAAGCAATCTATTTTTTAGCTGATCAAAAGGATCATCTTCTTCGCTGTCTTTTTCGTTGTCTGAAGGAAGTAGAGATTTTGATTTTATCTGCATAAGGGTAGAAGCCATAACAAGAAATTCTCCTGCTACGTCTATATTAAGTTCTTTCATCAAATCGAGGTAAGATAGATATTCAGCTGTAATATCAGCTATTTTTATCTCATTAATCTCAAGATCATTCTTCTTGATGAGATGTAAAAGAAGATCTAAAGGTCCTTCAAAAGTGTCAAGATGAATGTCGTATGCCATAACAATCCTTTAAAATTTTAACGCCTTTCTGATTTCCATCATAGTTTTTTGAACGCAGTCTTCAGCTTTTTGGCAGCCTTCCATAATTACTTTTTCCAGATAAGCCTTATCAGAGATAAGCTTCTTTCTTTTTTCAGCTAAAGGCTCCATAAATTCAGAAAGCATTTCAGTCAACTGTTTTTTGCATAGTGAACAGCCTATTGCTCCAGCTTTGCAGTCTTTTTCCCTCTGTTCAAATTCTGGATATTTATCTGAACCTTCTGAAAATATCTTATAGAATTTTATAACCACACAGCTATCAGGATGTCCGGGATCATCTTTTTTTATCTTTAATGGATCTGTAAACATATTTTTTACTTTTTCTCTTATTACATCATTGCTTTCGCCAAGAAATATAGAATTTCCATAAGATTTTGACATCTTTCTTCCGTCCGTGCCCGGTACTTTTGCGGATTCAGAAAGTTTAACTGTAGGCTCAATAAAAATTTCGCCGTAAAAATTATTAAATCTTCTAGCTATTTCACGAGTAAATTCCAAATGCGAAAGTTGATCTTCCCCAACAGGAACTAAGTTTGCTCTATAAAGAAGAATATCGGCAGACATAAGTACGGGATACCCTAAAAAACCGTAATTGTTTAAATCTTTATTTTTTATTTCTCTTATTTGGTCTTTATATGTTGGGCATCTTTGAAGCCACCCTAAAGGAGTTATCATTGAAAGTATTAAAAATAGTTCGCTATGCTGGTGAATAGCAGACTGTTTGAAAATTACCGATTTCTGCGGGTCTAACCCTACTGTAATCCAGTCAGCTATCATTTCAAAAGTATTTTCGCTAATTTTAGATGTGTCAGCATACTCTGTAGTTAAAGCATGCCAATCCGATGCCATATAGTAACAATCACACTCCTCTTGAAGTTTAACCCAATTGCAAAGTGCTCCAAAATAGTGACCCAAATGAAGCCTTCCGGTCGTGCGCATACCGGACAATACTCTCTTTTTCATGTGTGTTGTACTCGCTAAAAAATTTAGTAGGAAATTCCGCTAAAAATTGTAACAAAAAAGCTAATGGCAGAATGTAACAAACTCCTCACCATACCTAAAGATAATAGCAAAAGTAATGCTATTAAACAAATAAAAGAATTGATGTTCATATATTTTGTCGCTATGTCTCTGGGCATAAAAAAAGTTGCAACCTTTGATCCGTCTAAAGGAGGAATGGGTATAAGATTTATTATTGTAAGAATAACGTTTATAATAAGCATTATATACAAGAACGACTCTATTGCGGCTCCAAACCCTGCTTCAAAATTGGGAAATATCCCTATAAGGCGAATTCCAAATCCTGAAACTAAAGCAAGCAGTAAATTTGCAATTGGTCCTGCTAAAGAAACAAGAGGTATGTCTAATTTTGGATTTTTAAAATTTCTGTAATCTATTAACACAGGCTTTGCCCAGCCAAAAAGGATAGGAGATCTTAATGATAAAAGTATTGCTGGAAGAATAATGCTTCCAAACAACTCTATGTGAGATAAAGGATTTAAAGTAATCCGTCCCATAAGTTTTGCAGTATCGTCACCTCTTAGATGCGCGACATATCCATGGGAAATTTCATGAATAATAGCTGAGAAAATAAAAACCACAATATATATAAATACAGTTAGTACAGTCATAAATATCCTTAGAAAATATCAATAAAATCCGACGTAAAAATTTTATTATTTTAGTAGAATTTTGTCAATTTTTTCTGTCGATCTGATTGAAAAAAAACAATTTTAAAAGTAAAAATAGAAATTCTTCCAATAAACTCAAAATAAGAAACTTAACATTGTAAAAATATTTGAATTTACAATATAAGCATTGAATCGCCATAAGAGAAAAATTTATATCTCTCCTTTATGGCTTCACTATAGGCTTTAAGCATGAGATCTCTTGACGAGAAAGCGCTTGCCATCATGAAAGGAGTAGATTTTGGAAGATGAAGGTTTGTAATCAGAGTGTTTACGATTTTAAATTTATAACCAGGGTAAATAAATTTTGAAGTTTTTCCTGAATAAGCTTTTATTAAAGTCTTGCCGTTTTCTTCAAAACACGAAGTGTCAGCTGCTGTCTCCAAAGCTCTGACAGAAGTAGTTCCTACACCAGTAACTTTCTTGTTATTTCTAATTGCTGTATTTATAATTTCGGCATTTGTTTCGTCTATTTCAAATTGTTCGGGTAACATATTATGATCGGTTAGATTTTTAGCCGTTATAGGTTTAAAAGTACCCCACCCTACGTGCAGCGTTAAAGTTGCAACATTTATACCTTTTTTTTTGAGTTTTGAAAATATACTTTCAGTAAAATGAAGTCCCGCTGTGGGAGCGGCTATTGCACCTAGAAACTTAGCATAAACAGTTTGATACCTTTGCCTGTCAAAGTGAGATAATTCTTGAGCAAGCCCTCCTTTTCTGTTTATATAAGGAGGAAGAGGCATAATTCCATTCTTTTGTAAAAAGTCCAAAATGTCTGGCTTGTTAAATTTAACTATTGTTTCTCCTTGAGCAGTTTTTGATAATATTTCACATTCATATCCGTCATCAAAATATACTTTTTTACCAATTCCTGAAAAAGGTTTAATTAAAACTTTATAATTATCGTCTTTTTGGCACGGATCAAGAAATAAAAGCTCAACTTTTCCACCGCTTATTTTTTTGCCAAAAAGCCTTGATGGAACAACTTTTGTATCATTGATTATCAGGCAATCTCCAGAATTGAAATACTCAACGATGTCATAGAAATTTTTGTGATAAAACTTCCGAACAGTTCTATCTACAATAAAAAGTTTTGAATTTTGTCTATTTTCAACAGGCTTTTGAGCTATAAGTTCTTCTGGAATCTCGTAATTATAGTTAGCCAAGATATTGTCTTGCAATGTCATTAAATTGTATCCTTATTTTTATAGTTAACCGTTTCTATTTTTGTTCCGGGATAAAAATGGTAAAGAATCGTTGAATAAGTTTTTCCCTTTTCAGCCATGCCTTTTGCTCCGCACTGGCATAGTCCTGCCTTATGCCCCCAGCCTTTCCCCTTAAAACAAATTTTATCATTTTTAATTTTTATAGAATTAAAAAAATGACTTTTTATTTTCCATGCATCAACATAAAGCCTAAATTCATAAGCGTTTAATACACTTTTTCCGTTTGAATGCGTTATCTCCAATTGTTTTGCCGCTCCCGAAGACGTTTTCCCTTTAATTTTAATATTTTTTATTTTGCCTATTTTAAGTTTATTTCTTACAAAATTTTCATCCAGATCTTGCGCCCATTTAGCATGCGGACTTTTGCCGCAATAGCGGCATTTTACGCCTTTTAAATATGGAGGCGTTTCTTTCCAGTCCCAAATATATTTTGGATCTTCAGTATGACCTCCGCATGTGGCGTGAAAAACGGTTTGAGCCGGCTTTCCCTGGTATGTTACGATCTCTCCATTTATTTCTGAAACTGCCTGATTTGTTTTTTTAGTTTCTGCTCCCAGTCCGCCGTAAACTTGGCAATGAGTTGTTGAGCATAAGTCAAAACCTTGCGCAGAATGTCTGTTCAAGTTAGATATAGCGTAAGTTCTGCTTATAACAGCTTGAGCTTTTAATGCCTCTGCATGCCAGTCGCAGCTTACTTCTTTTGGTAAAACGCCTTTAATATAGTCTTCTATGTCTAAGACATTAATAACATTCATTCTTTTGCCTGATTTTTTTAATACTAGATACCCTCTATACGGCTTAGAATTTACAAAAATTACGCCGTTTAAAGGTTCTATCCTTATGGGAAGAGAAAGATCGTGTTTACCTATGTGTGCGCCTCTTTGAGAATAAGAGATGTTAACTGTCCCCTTTGTAAGCTTTAATTTTTTCCCCGCAGAATCATAAACAAAAAAATCTCTTGAGCTTCCTATCGTCACAGACACCTCGTCAAGAATAATTCCTATTCTTATATTTTTTTGAACATTGTCCAAAGCGTAACCATTAGAAAAGAAAAGAGAGATTGAAAAAAATAATATTTTTAATAAAGTTGTCTTCTTCATATGTTGCCAAATCTTTCCTTATAAGATTTACTGCATGCGCAATACTTTTGCATATAATAACCTTTTTGTCTCAACAAGTTTTTACCTTCATAAAAATCGAGTCTAAAATCGCAATATAAAAACTTTACTCCATATTTATATGCCAAACTGTCTGCAATCTGCTTTATCAAGTCATGCTTCTGATACGGACTTGAAAGTAATGAAGTCGTAAAAAAATCAAAATCGTTATCTTTTGCAAACTTAACTGTTTTTTCAAGTCTAAAAGTATAACAAAGACTGCATCGTTCGCAGCTTTTGTCTTTCCAATCTTTATAATTATATAGAAAATCTGGATTTTCGCAGAAAGAAATGCCTAATTCTTTAGCATATCTTACAGCTGATTCTTTTCTCTTTTTGTACTCTTCAGCGTCATAAATATTGGGATTATACCAGTAAAAAGATATGTCGTATATATTTTGCAAAATTTTCACAGCGGAAGCCGAGCAAGGGGTACAGCAGATATGCAATAAAACCTTATTTTTTGAGTTAAGCGAATTATCCATCTTAATGTTCTAAAACAACTCTTTGGGGAAGTTTTTTGGCGTTTCAATGCCGAGATGTTTATATCCTGATTCGGTAACCACTCTGCCTCTGGATGTTCTAGCGATAAAACCGGATTGTATAAGATATGGCTCGTATAAGTCAGTTATTGTATCTGGTTCCTCTGATATTGCGACTGCAATGGTGTCAATGCCTACAGGTCCGCCGCCGAACTTACTAATTAAAACAGTAAGGATAAGCCTGTCCATCTTATCAAGACCAGCCCCGTCAACCTCCAAAGCGTTTAAAGCTTCTTTTGCTATGTCTAAAGTAATTTTCCCGCCTTTAACTTCAGCAAAATCCCTTACTCTTTTTAATAGTCTGTTGACGATTCTCGGTGTTCCTCGCGAGCGTCTTGCTATTTCTTCGCTTGCAGTGTCGTCAATTGCTATATTCAGAATAGACGCCGAACGCTCAACTATATGTATAAGATCTTTTATCCCGTAAAAATCTAAATGCTCTATAATGCCAAACCTGTCCCTCAAAGGGCTTGATAAAAGTCCCGCTCTTGTTGTAGCTCCAATTAGAGTAAAACGCGGTACAGGGAGTTTAATGGTCTTTGCGGACGGTCCTTGTCCTATTATAATATCAAGCTCAAAATCTTCCATAACAGGATACAAAGACTCTTCAACAAGATGGTTTATTCTATGGATTTCATCTATAAAAAATATGTCACCTTCTGAAAGATTTGTAAGAATTGCAGCTAAATCGCCTACTCGTTCTAATACTGGTCCGGATGTCACTCTAAGATTGCTGCCCATCTCTTTTGCAATTATATGTGAAAGAGTAGTTTTGCCAAGTCCCGGAGGAGCATAAAATAAACAATGGTCTAAAGCTTCTTGCCTGTTTTTTGACGCTTCTATAAAAACTTTAAGATTGCTCTTAAGTTTTTCTTGACCTATAAAATCATCAAGGCTTTGAGGTCTTAATGACTTTTCTATCCTATCTTCATCAAACGCTTTAATAGGTTCAACAATTCTTTCTATTTTGTCCATTATTTAAAATTCCTGCAAAGATTTAGTTATTAAATTTTCTAAAGTTATATTCTCGTTTTGTTCGTATATTTTATTCACTGCAGTTCTTACTTGTTGTTCTTTGTATCCAAGAGCGGTGAGAGCTTCTATAGATTCCAAAATTAATTTATTTTCAGTTAGATTTACATTTGTCCACTTTTCCTTACCTGATACTTCTACGTCTATCATTTTATCTTTTAAAGCCGCTATAAGCTTATCTGCAGTCTTTTTTGTAAATCCAAACACAGCATGAAGCATTGATGGATTTTTTGAAATTACCGCAGCTTTGAAATCAGCAAAAGATTTGGAAATTTTATCCATGTACTCCATTGCTTTCTTGGCACCCGTTCCGGGAACTTCATCTTTGATTAAAAGGTACATATACCTTTCTTCTTTAGTCAAAAAACCATATAAACATATAACCCCGCCGTACATTCCCGAGACACTTTCAAGAACATATACTTTTACTTGGTCTCCGATTTCCGGAAGTTTGGAAAATGTTGACAAAGCAACACTAGCCTCGTAACCTATACCGTTGACATCTATTGTAATACTATCTGTTGATTTAGACTCTAATGTCCCGTAAATATAATCTAACATTTATTTTTTTCTATATAAAATAAGAAAGCCTACAGCTTCCCAACAATCCCTCTCTATTTCCTACAAATCCTTCTCCGCTAATATCTATCTTCCACCTATTTCCTATGCTATATTTTAATCCTAATTCTCCTATCCCTGTTACTCCTCCTAACTTTATACTTTCTATTGGGTATTCCTTATTATATAACGCGTTTGCCTTTATCTCTCCATCTAACTCTTGCTCTCCTGCCATGCCTATATATAACTCTATATTTGCTTTTGCCTCATATTTCCCTTTTATACCTACTCTTATCCTATGCGACATCACCTCATTAAACCTCGCATTATCATCTATAAGTTTTACATCTTTTCCTTCTTGCCTCATAAATGTATACCTTCCATGCCCTTCTAACCCTAACTTATTGTTTATCTTGTAACTATATCCTGCCCCTATATGGAATCCATAATACAATGCATTATAATCATACTTTATTTCTTGGTCATTTACATCTAATCCTATCCCTTGGCTAGAAGTCTTATAGTCTACTTTTTCATTGCCTACTCTAACTGCACCTTCTACGTATAAACCTGCTATTTTTCTATCCCTTCCTAGCTCTATCTTTCCTAACACCCCTACTCCTGTGTATGAGCTACTCCCTTTTGCTTCCTTATTTTCTACTACAAAAAAATTATTATAGCTCTTATAGTCTCCACTACCATGTTCAATTAATACTCCTCCTATTACTTTATCTTCTCCATACTCAAATTTCTTTCCTATTCCTGCTAATACGCCATATCCGTTTATGTTAGTATATGACCCTATTTTTTTATATTTATTTTCTCCAAAAGATACTGCTCCAAATGGTACTATTCCTTCTCCTGTTATTTTTTCCAGTTCTCCCATTCCTCTTCCTGCCAAAAAATCTCCCCCTTGATTTACAAATGCTATTCCTGCTGCTCTCCCGTCGCTATATTGTTTGCTTGTTTCATTTAATACAACATTTTTTTGTAAGAACGTCGCTATTATATTCTGCGCCTCTGAACTCAAAGAAAAATCAACCATGGTTTCTACATGAAACAATGGAGTTTTAAACGCCTCTGCGCTAACTTTAGAGAATGTGGCGCTGTCAAAGTTGATAAACCCTCCCCCACAGTGCATTATGTTAATGAGTCTCCTACATGAATACTACTTCTTTTAGCCACTTCTACGTCTATATTAACACCATCAAGATTTAAGGACTGCAACTGCACATGCGGTAAATCAGGATTTTGTCCTGAATCAAAGGATAACACCGTATTGTTATTTTTTATTCCTTCATGCAAAAAGAAATTGTATTTTGTAAAATTACCAACAACTGTTACCTTATATTCTTTGTTTGCATGAAAATTTAACGTGTTGTTCGCTATAATTGAATTAGTGTCGTAGGAGGAAATGTATGCTCCTAATATTCCTATCATATTTCCATTGGCGTTTAAAGTAACATCCTTTGAGATGGTTACACTATTATCTGCGATATTGATATTATTACTACTAAGAAAAGAGCTATCTACATAAACATATGCATCACATAAGAGTATGTAGGAAGAGCTAGATTTTAACACGCAACCTTCACCGATGCTTACTTTATTTCCTTTCACTTCATAATTCATTCGGTTCATTAGATCATTATGTATTATGGACAACGTCGTCCCAATGATAGACACTCTGCCGCCTACTAGACTGGAATTAGGGAGTATATTTACTTTATTGTTGGTAGAGTGGCTAGCCTGAACACTCCCTGAAATTTCAATGTCGCCTATGGATTCAATAGTGGTTCCTTCAAAAATATTAACCTCATTATTCTCATCTCTTGAGTTGTTTAGTATTGAAGTATTATAGGACCCTTGAAAATAACTGCTATTATTTGAATTTAAGGTATTTTCTATATTCAAAACATTAAAAGAGTTTACAGCATTTGGTAGGTTCGAATAGCTTCCCAAAATAGCAATGGTGTTAACTGTTCTGATATTTTTACAGGTTAAAGAATTGTTATTTGTTATGTCATTGAAGGGAGATTTCCCAAGGTTGTCTGGGTCTCCGTTCCCCGCTATATTCGCGTCAATAGTACCCCCATCTACAGTAATACTTTGTCCTCCGTTACAAATTTCATAAAAACACAACAAAGAAAGCAGAATTACTAAAAAATACTTGTTCACAGTAGTTTTTTACCTCCATTTTTTTGTCGAAATATGGCATATAGCTATTGCTAATGCATCAGCTGCATCGTCGGGCTTTGGAATTTCTTTAAGCTTTAATAAAGTTTTAACCATATGTTGCATTTGGTGTTTGTCTGCAGAACCATAGCCTGTAAGAGCCATTTTAACATATTTAGGATTGTATTCAAATAAAGGAATCTTATTCATTGAAACAGTTAAAACTATTGCACCCCTAGACTGCCCTACAGATGCCACAGTTTTAGACGCTTTTAAAAAGAATAGCTCTTCTATAGCGACGACTTCAGGTTTATATCTGTTTATAACAGATTGAAGTTCGTCATGAACTGTATGGAGTCTTTCTATAAGAGGAGCAGGAGGCATCGTTTTGATGCAACCGTATTGTATAGTGTTGATTTTATCTTTTGATAAAGTCTCAACAACGCCCCAGCCTGTAAGAGAAAGACCCGGATCAATTCCAAGCACTATCATTACTCTTCTATTTTCTCCATTTCTTCCGAGGAAATGTCAAAGTTTGCATAAACATTCTTAACGTCTTCGTGTTCTTCTAAAGAATCCATAAGCTTTAACATACATTTTGCGTCATCGCCTGAAAGAACTACCTGAGTTTGGGGAATCATGCTTATTTCAGAAGAGTTTACAGTTATATTTTTTTCTTTCAAGAATTTCTTTACGGATTCCAAATCTGAAGGATTTGTTATGATTTCGTATATATCGCTATCAGCTTCGCTTTTAAAATCTTCGGCACCCGCTTCTAAAGCTGCATTCATAACGGTTTCTTCGTAGGTTCCAGCTTTATTTACCGTTATATAGCCTTTTCTGTCAAACATCCAACCTACGCATCCAGTTTCGCCAAGGTTTCCTTTGTGGCTTGAAAACATTTTTCTTATTTCTGAAGCTGTTCTATTTTTATTGTCCGTAGTTACTTCCACTATTAAAGCCACACCTGCTGGACCATATCCCTCGTAAACCATTTCTTCGTAAATCGCACCCGGTATTTCGCCGTTGCCTCTTTGTATTGCTTTCTTTATGTTATCCTGAGGCATATTTGCTTCTTTAGCGTCTTCAATAGCTTTTCTTAAACGAGCATTGTTTTCAATCTGATCGCCGCCTTCTTTTGTTGCAACTACAATTTCTCTTATGATTTTTGTAAAAACTTTGCCCTTTTTTGCGTCAGTTGCCGCTTTTTTATGTTTAATACTAGCCCATTTATTATGACCTGACATAAGTTTTACTCCTATTTATTTATGCAAACAATTATAAATTGCTACGTTGCTAAGCACATCGCAATAACTGAAACTACAAAAACTTAAAATTATCCTAAAGCTATTTGTAACAATAAGAAACGTTAAGCACATATATTACATTACATGCCTTTACGTTTGAGACCTATCCCTGATTTTAACTCTGCAACAGATTTTTTCAATTCAGTTTCTATAACGGACATATCAACAAAATTCTTTCTCTTTTCTTTTATCTCTTTTGCAAGTTTTACAGCCTGCTCTATCTTATGTTTATTAGTTTCGTCAGAATTTGCAGCAAACTCCGCTATTACGTTAATATTTTTATTGGTAATCTCTGCAAAACCACCTGTAATAGCTATCTCTTTTACGCCGTCTGAAGATTCAAGTATTATCTCGCCATGTTTTAAGTTAGTTACAAGTCCTTCATGTCCAGGCAAGACCGTTATTATACCGTTTGCTGTAGGAAAAGAAGCGGAGAGTATCTCTCCTTTAAAAACAAGCCCTTGCGGCGATAAAATTTCTATTCCAAAATTATTCATATTTTCCCGCTTTCATTAATTTTGAGAAGTTTTTTTAGCTTTTTCAACAGCCTCTTCAATTGAGCCTACCATATAAAAAGCCTGCTCAGGCAAAGAGTCATACTTTCCTTCAATAATTTCTTTGAAACCTCTTACAGTGTCTTCAATCTTAACATACTTGCCTTCAATACCTGTAAAGGTTTCTGCAACGAACATTGGCTGAGTCAAGAATCTTTGAACTTTTCTTGCTCTTGAAACGATTATCTTATCTTCATCGGAAAGTTCGTCCATGCCGAGAATTGCTATTATGTCTTGCAAATCTTTATATTTTTGCAGAATCTTTTTAACTGACATTGCAACATTATAATGGTCGTCGCCTATTACATTGGGATCCAAAAGTCTTGAAGAAGACGTGAGAGGATTAACAGCAGGATATAACCCTTGCTCCATGATCGCTCTGTCCAGCGTTAATGTTGCGTCTAAATGAGCGAAAATAGCTACAGGTGCTGGATCTGTATAGTCGTCAGCAGGAACGTAAACAGCCTGAACAGAAGTAACTGAACCTTTATTTGTTGACGTAATTCTTTCCTGCAAATCACCCATGTCTTTTGCCAAGTTAGGCTGATAGCCTACTGCAGAAGGCATTCTTCCCAAGAGTGCAGAAACTTCACTTCCAGCTTGTGCAAATCTGAATATATTATCTATAAAAAGCAAAACATCTTCGCCTTTTTGATCTCTGAAATATTCTGACATTGTAAGAGCTGTGAGAGCCACTCTCATTCTGTTTCCAGGAGGTTCGTTCATCTGACCAAAAACCAGAACTGTTTTGTCCATAACTTTAGATTCTTCCATTTCCATCCACAGGTCTGTTCCTTCTCTGGTTCTTTCGCCTACTCCTGCAAAAACAGAGTGTCCATTGTGTACAGCGGCTATATTTCTTATAAGTTCTTTAACAATAACTGTTTTACCTACTCCTGCGCCTCCAAAAATACCAATTTTTCCTCCCTTTGTGAAAGGAGAAATCAAATCTATAACTTTAATGCCTGTTTCAAGCATTTCAGGTGTAGTTTTTTGATCTACAAAAGCAGGAGCTGGTCTGTGTATAGGGTTTCTAACTACCGAAGCGTCAATTTCTCCTAAAGCATCTACAGGTTCTCCCAAAACATTAAATATTCTTCCAAGAGTTTTTTCTCCTACAGGAACGCTTATTGGGGCAAAAGTTCTTGCTGCCTTCATTCCTCTTTTCATTCCATCTGTGGACCCCATAGCGATAGTTCTAACTTCAGAATTGTCCATTTCAAACATGGTTTCAAGCGTTAGTTTGTTGCCATCTGGCATTTTCATAGTTAAAGCTTCATATACATCAGGCACATGCCCTTCAAACTTAAAGTCCACAACAGCTCCTTGAACTCTTATCACAGTACCCTGATTTTCAAGTTCTTTTTCTTTCTTTTCCATTTTACATTCCCTGTTGTCCGTTAGCAAGATCTAATAACTCATTAGTAATTTTTTCTTGTCTGGACCTATTATAAATATTAGTTAAAGACGTAGAAATATCTTTAGCATTGTCTTTTGCGTTTTTCATAGCCGCCATTCTTGCCGCTTGTTCTGAAGCGTAAGCGTTCATAATTGCGCTGTAAAACTCAACTTCAAAATAAAAAGGAAGCAACTCTTTTAAAACATCAAACGGGCTTGGTTCAAATAGATAATCAATGGCAAGTTCTTTAAATTCCTGGTCAGGCTTTATGGGAAAAATTTCTTCAACTACAGGCTTCTGTACAAGCATATTTTTAAATTCTGTATATATCACGCTTACTTTTGTAACTTCCCCTGAAATATAAAACTTTCTTGCTATATCTATCATGGGATAAATATCATTATAACTTGGAAATTTTGTCCCCATCTCAAAAGAAGCAAGTATGTTATACCCATGTCTTGTAACATCGCTGGATGCCTTTTTGCCTATAACTACGATATAATCGTCATTTCGCAAATATGCACTTACAGTCTTGAGCAGATTTACAACTAAGCCTCCGGCAAGACCTTTATCGGGAGAGATTATATATACAAGACGTTTGCCGTCGCTCTCCTTCAAAAACTTTTCCATCTCTTTTGAATACAAGTCTTGATCCGTAATAATTCTCTGTACTATGCTCTTGATTTTTCTAGAGTATGGATTATGCTTCTCTACGGAATCTTGAGCTTTGCGTATTTTAGACGCAGAAATCATTTCCATAGCTTTGGCTATTTGAGCAATGCTGTTCGAAGTTTTTATTCTCTTTTTAAGCTGTTGCAGATTCTGAGCCATAGTTGTTTACACTCTTAAATTCATTAATTTCTTTTTCAAGTTCAGCTTTCAGCGCATCGTCTATCTTTGCACTTGTTGATAGTTTTTTTACAGTCTCCGGGTACGTTTTCTTAACGTAATCTATCATTTGGTGTTCAACTGTTACAACTTTGTCAACGTCTATATTATCAAAAAGTCCTGACGTTACGGCAAAAATTGACAATATTTCAGAAATTTCATCGTAAGGTTTGTATTGAGGCTGCTTAAGAATTTCAGAAATTCTTTTCCCTCTTTCAAGCCGCTTCAATGTGTCTTCATCTAAATCACTTCCAAACTGCGTAAAAGTCTGAAGCTCTCTAAACTGAGAAAGTTCAAGTCTTACAGGACCTGCCAACTGTTTCATTGATTTAGTTTGAGCTGCGCCGCCAACGCGAGACACAGAAAGTCCAACGTTAATAGCCGGACGCATGCCTGCGTTAAATAAATCCGCTTCTAAATATATCTGTCCATCTGTTATAGAAACAACGTTTGTAGGAATATACGCCGACAAATCATTTCCTTGAGTTTCAATAATCGGTAAAGCTGTAATTGACCCTCCGCCTCTTTTATCTGACATTCTTGCAGATCTTTCAAGAAGCCTTGAATGCAGATAGAAAATATCGCCAGGGTAAGCTTCGCGTCCTGCAGGTCTTTTAATTAACAATGAAATCTGTCTATATGCCCATGCGTGTTTTGTCAAATCGTCGTAAACAATTAAAACGTCTTCCCCTTTATCCATAAAATATTCGCCGATTGCAGAAGCTGCAAGAGGAGCAATATATTGCATTGAAGCAGGATCGGAAGCTGTTGCAGCTACAATTATGGTATAATCCATAGCTCCTTCTTCTTTTAACTTTGAAACTATTGAAGCTAAGTTAGACTGCTTTTGTCCAATTGAGCAATATATGCATATAACTCTTTTTAAACCCATATCAAGTTTTTTTTGATTTATTATAGTATCTACAGCTATGGCAGTTTTTCCTGTGCCTCTATCGCCGATTATAAGTTCTCTTTGACCTCTTCCTATAGGCGTCATAGCGTCTATAGCTTTAATTCCAGTTTTTAAAGGTGTATCAACTGAACTTCTTTCAATAATTCCGGGCGCTATTTTTTCAACTGGATAATAAGATGGGTTAGCATGTTTAAGCTCATTTCCGTCTATAGATTCTCCAAGAGTGTTAACAACCCTTCCTATGAGTTTGTCCGAAACAGGAACATTCAAAACTTTTCCCGTTGATTTTACCTTCATTCCACGCGAAACGCGACCAGTATTTTTAATTAGAACAATTGAAACAAAATCTTCGTCAATGTTTAATACAAACCCTACAGAACCATCATCAAATTCTATTTCTTCATAATATCCCGCATTAGAAAGCCCTGAAGCTTTCACAATTTCGTCCCCGATACTTTCCACAATTCCAAAATTTACAAGCTCAGGACTTGTTTGAGCGGAATACAGCTCTTTTTCAATTTTTTGTATTATTTCTTCCGGTTTCATTATAATCTCTCTTTTATGACATTTAAGGTTCTTCTTGCTATCCCTGAAATACTATAATCTAAAATGAAATCACTATATTCAAAACGCACACCACCGGCAACATCTGCATCATCGCGTTTAAAAGTAATCTTTTTACCTGGAAACATCGCTTCTATTTTACTTTTATTAGCGCCGCTAAGCTCTCCGGCAAAGGTTGCGAGAACATTCTTATCTTTTATCTCATTAGACAAAAGGCGAGCAAATGCCTTAACCTCTTGCCTTGAAAAATTTAAATAAATCCAATTTAAATCTTTTTCCGACAACTCATCGTATTCAACTATTGATTTTGCAAGTTCTTTAATTTGTGATCTTTTCATCTATCCTTTCCAGAGCGCGAGACATTAATTTTTGTTTTTCTTCTTCAGTAAACAATTCTGATAAAACTTTAGATAAAATCTTGCTTGAAACATCAACAGACATTTTACCTATTTGCTTATTCATGTTTTCAAATTCGGCAGAAGCTCTATTCTTTGCTTCTTCTATAATTTGCTGCGAATGAGACTTTGCTTCAACTAATGTTTTTTCTTTTGTTTCGTCAGCAGATGCCTTAACAGCCGCCATTAGCTTATCCGCGCCAACTTTAGCGTCGGCAAGAATCTTTTTCCGTTCCTCGCCTGCATTTTCCAAAGCAGCTTTTGCATTTTCAGCATCTTGCAAAGATTGTTCTATTTTACGCTTTCTCTCGTCAAGCATTTTCTTTAAAGGTTTAAATAAAAACTTTTTAAGAATAAACACTATGATGAGAAAATTTATCAGCTGAAACAAAAACAACTTAGTTTCTAAACCAAATTTTTGTATTATTTCCATTTTTATCTCTTTGAATTAGAATGCCAAAATAAGAGAATAAATAGCTATAGATTCGGCAAAAGCCATTGCTATAAGCATATTTACCATTATTTTTCCTGAAGCTTCTGGATTGCGACCTATAGCTTCTACTGCTTTTGCTCCAATCATACCGATACCCAAAGCAGGTCCTAGTCCGCCAATTGCAATAATAATTCCGCCTGTAAAAGTCATTTTCTGTCTCCTTATTAGTGTGATTTATCTGTCATAATATGCATAAATGCCATGGTGAGCATCGCAAATACAATAGCTTGAATAAGAGCAACCATAAGCTCAAGCCCTATAAAAGGCAAAGGAAGTCCAAATGGACATAAGCTATACATTGTTGCCATAACCTTTTCCCCTGCAAAAATGTTTCCAAATAGACGGAAAGAAAACGATATAAACTTTGCTAGCTCATTTACAAACTCTAAAATGCCAACAAATAAAAATATTGGGAACATTTTAAAAGTTATAAATCTCGTAACGTATGACTTTATGCCCGTGTGCTTAACGCTAAGGCAATGTGTGGCTACAACTGATGTAACCGCTAGTGCTAAGGTTAAGTTTAAGTCGCTGGTAGCGGCTCTAAAAAGAGCAACCCCATGATGTCCTGAAGAAGACGTGTGAAATCTTATAGATTCAAATCCGGGAATTTGAGCGGCTAAATTTGAAATTACTATAAACAAGAAAAAAGACAATACCCAAGGATATATAAAAGAGGCTCTTTCTCCAGCAATGCTTTCGGTTATTTCTCTAAAATAGTCTGAAACAGCCTCAATAATATTTTGCACTTTACTAGGCTTAAGAGCAACTGATTTGCCGACTATTAAAACTAAAGTTATAAGAATTACGTCTGTAACTAGTGTAGTAACTACTGTATTTGTTATAGGGAAACCCGCTATAGTAAACAATAGATCTGGACTGATTTGCATACTATTTCCTCTTTCTCTGTATCGTTTCTTTATTTGCGTTCAGCGCTTGAAATACTCTGCTGCGTCTTTATCATTGGGATTTATATGATAAATTTCAATCCATAGTTGTTTTGCTTTATCATTTTTATCTAACCCGCTGTAAAGCATGGCAAGATTCTTTTTAGCATTTATATTTTGAGAATTCAACTCCAGAGCTTTTAAATACATAGATTCAGCTTTGTCAAATTTCCTTTGAAGCACATACAAATATCCAAGTTGGTTATAGGTCTCGGAATAATCATTTTGTCGTCTAAAACTCCAATCTTCGACCCAAAAGTTATGAGGAGCTTCCCATAATCTTTTAGGGTACTCCAAATGAGCTAACAAAATTTCTTCAGATTTTTCAAAATCTCCAGCTTGAGCATACAATGATGAGAGTCCGTAATATGACATGGGGAAAATTGGATCTATTTCAATGTACTGCTTATAATACTTTTCCGACATCTTAAACGCATCAGTGACAGCTTTTTCCTGATTGGCAATAATATCTCTAGGTTTTCCCTCTGCAATATATTGCTGTAACAAAATTTTATTATCGTTAAACATCCTTAGATACATCATTCCAGCATACCATTTGGATTGTACAAAATTCGGAGCTAAACTCCAAAGTTCTCCGAAGGTTTTTTCTGCCAAAATGGTGTCGCCAGCTTTCCACCTGTCAAGATGAACATTGATTTTAAAATATTTTGACATTAAGTAAGAAGGATTATTTTTGTTTACTTGGTTGTACGTAAAGATTGCGTTTTCCCAATTACTAGACCTGGAGAAAAGAATAGCTCTTGCATGCAGCAAATCTGCAGTAAAATAACCTTTTGTAAACATAATCGCCCAGACAAAAATAACAACAATTATAGATTGCAAAACAAGTTTAACAGGCTTTTTTAAATAGTTTTTGTTTGCGCTATTTCCATGGTTTATAGAATTTGCTCCTATAGATAAAGTTAAACCTATTAAAAGCCAAAATATAACACCGGAAGATACGAATTTTAAAGAAACGCATACAAGTCCGTGCACAAGCTGAGCGACAAAAGCTGAAATAACGCCAAGCTGGAAATAAGTAACAGGGACATCTCTTGTAGTTTCTCTTGCGCGAGAAAGTAACATATTTTTGTATCCTAAAATTAAAACAAAAATAATAAGGACAAGGAAGATTGTAAGACCTATTATACCTTCGTCATACCACATTTCAAGATATTCGTTTTCAGGGTGATCGCTTTCGGTGTTATGTTTTCCTTCAATAAAAAATATCTGTGGTCTTCTCCAAGATGGGTATGTTAAATAAAATGTACCTATCCCAGTACCTAAAACAGGGTTTGTGTTTATCATTTCCCACGTTGAAAGCCATGTAAATACTCTGAAGGAAGCACTATCGGTTCTTTCCTTAGTTTTGTGATATATGGCAAAAACTGATAAAAATGAAACAATCAACATACATATTGCCAATATAATCAGAAATTTATTGTTGATTTTATTTCTTAAGAATACAAACGCATATAGCACAGCAAAAATGACAAGCCCTGAAGCAAAACCAAGCCATGTTCCCTTTGACATTGTATGATAAGAGCATATTAAAATCATAAACCATAAAATAGCAAGATAAAATTTCTTTTTATACATAAATAAAGCGAGAATAATAGGACTCAAGACAATCAAGAAATCACCGAAGAAATTAGGATTGCCAAAACTTGACATTATCCTGTCTCCAAATGCTTGCCTCCAAAGAAAAGGATCTAAGCCCGATGAGAACGTTCCTTTAGGATACATGTAATAGTCAAAGATCTGCAATATACCATATGCACACACGGCAAACGACGCGGCAATAAGCCAATTTTTTATACGGAATATTTTCTTGTTATCGTCAAATTCATCAACTAATATAAAAACTATGCCGCAATATATAAATCTTCTAAGAAGATCGTTTAAACTTGTAAGTTTGAAAGGAGAAATGGAAAGAGAAACAAGTCCAGACAACAACAGTAAAACTACAGGTAAAATATAGATGAACTTATTTTTAAACAAAGTAAAACATCCCTCTTCTATTTTTAGAAGAAGCCAAGCCATGATTAAAAATAATCCGCCTATATGAAAAATAGTGATTTTTATTTGAGCCGAGTCATAAGTGCTAAGATAAAAAGACACTGCTATCAAAAAATAAAAAACAGGAAGACCAAAAAGAACTATTTTTCTCAGAGATTTCTGAATCATAATAGGATTTTCCCTCACAATTGAAAGATCGCAACGATGGGTATTCTACCTAATTATTCAGAAGTCGGTCAATAAATTTTAAGTATTTACGTTATATAATTATTAAATTTAATTATTTTATAGTTTTTTTACGCTGGAGTGCGTATTTAATTGAAAAAATATGGAAATATATAATTTTGGATACTTTACAAAGAACTTTTTTGTTAAGTATTGTAAAATACCGGCAAAAACTTTTGATATAATACCGATATGTTTATTGGATCTTTCAAAATAAAAAAAAGGAGACGTATCAATGAATTCTGTAATCAAGACTTCTATGGGAACAATTAAAATAAAACTTCTACACGAAAATGCTCCTCTTACAGTGGCTAATTTTGTGGAATTAGCAGAAGGAACAAAAGAATTTATTGACTCAAAAACAGGAAAAGCTGTAAAAAGAAAATTCTATGATGGACTAATTTTCCACAGAGTAATACCTGAATTTATGATTCAAGGAGGTGACCCTATTGGAACTGGTACCGGCGGACCAGGATATAAATTTAAAGATGAAATAGACACTTCTTTGAAGTTTGATAAGCCGGGAATTTTGGCTATGGCTAACTCTGGACCTAATACAAACGGCTCTCAATTTTTTATAACTGAAGTTTCTACACCTTGGCTTAACGGAAACCATACAATCTTTGGCGAAGTTACAGAAGGTTTGGACGTAATAAAAAAGATAGCCAGAACCGAAGTTGATTTTTCCGATACTCCTGTAGAGCCTATCATAATTGAAAGCATTAAAATTGAAAGATAAGGATTTAAGATGAAAAGAATTGTTTTTATAACTGCTCCTCAACTATTTAGAGACGAAGAATATTTCAAGCCTAAAGAAATCCTAGAAAAAGCAGGCGTAGAAGTAATTACAGCGAGTGTAAAAATAGGAGAGCTGACGGGGCGATTTTGTTACAAGACTGTAAGTTCGGTCTTAATTTCTGATATTAAGTCTTCTGATTTTGACGCCATAGTTTACGTCGGAGGCAATGGATCAAGTGTGTTTTTTGAAAATAAATGTGCCTTGCAGCTTGCAAACGAATTTTTCAACCAAAACAAACCTCTTGCCGCAATATGTATTGCTGGAGTTATTTTGGCAAATTCAGGCGTTTTGAAAGGTAGGAAAGCTACTGTTTACATTGATGGGAAAGAAGCTTTAATAAGAGGCGGTGCTGATTACACAGGCAATTCTTTGGAAATTGATGGAAATATTATTACTGCAAACGGACCCGACGCCGCAGAACAATTCGGTAAAGCCATTGTAAAAGTTTTACAATAGTTTATGCGTACTTGCTCTACTGCGTCTTTATACTATGCCTAATGTAAGATTAAAAAAAGATGATGGAACCTTAAATGGTTCTATCATCTTTTTTTAATCTTATGTATGGAAAGATCAAGGATTAAATCAAATTTTTATGTTTCATCAAGAATATTTTTTCTTGATTACTTCTAAAAGACATTGAAAAAATTCAAAACTCAAAAATTAAGCATCTAAAAAACTTGTAATTATTTGCTAAGATTGGCAGAATTATTATCTTTTTTTGTTCATTTTCAGTTATATATACTTGTCATCGGACGAAAAAACAGAACTTTTGGTAGGGATTTGAATTTATTTTAATAAGCGCGGCGATGGGACTTGAAGCCTCGTCTAACTATACTTATTTTTGTAAGCACTTTGTAAGCCACTCACCGCAAATCAAAGATAAAATCAACATATTCATTATACATAATTCAAATAAAAAAACAAGTATGGACTTCACTTTAAAACAGTCGCTCCTTGATTTCATAAAATTCATTATGTTATGAGATTGTACAAAATTTGACAAAATGTAGATAATTTTCTACAATTTTATTACAAAGAAAGTCAAAAAAGGCTTGAAATGGAAATAAAAATAATAGTCAAAACGACGAAGATTTTTGATAAGTGGTTTAAGGATTTGAAGGATATACAGGCTGTTACGGCAATAAGAGTTAGAATTTCAAGAATTAAAAATGGGAATTTTGGCGATATAAAACATGTGAAGGGAGTAAAGGGGATTTATGAGTTAAGAATTCATGTCGGCAACGGTTATAGAATATATTGCAGCAGAAATGGCAACATGTTAGTAATATTATTAAATGGCGGTAATAAATCAACACAAAAAAATGATATTGAAAAGGCGGAAGTGCTAAAAGAGAGTTTATAATAATAAAATTTATGTAAGAGAGGAATGTA
>JAITDI010000034.1 GCA_031282625.1 Candidatus Endomicrobiellum meruensis
AAAAAAGATGGGGTATTGGTTAAAAACTCGTATTTGCCTCAAGAAAGCAAAGTTTTAGTTTCTGCGAGGAAAGATGGCAAGGTGGAAATAAAAACGCAAAGCAAGGGCATTTGTATGCGTTTAAACGCAGGGTTATCCTATACGGACAATGGATATGCTGGCATAGGACTTAAATTCTTCTATTGGGGCAGGTGTGGTTGCGAAGCGGGTTTAAACTTCAATAACTCTAAAATAAAGCCGTTTATATGCCTGTCAAGGAATATGTCCGACATGTGCAAAATCTTAAAAAATACCTCAATTGGCATAGCTTATGACGGAAGCATAGGATTTAGGGTGTCGGTATCGCTATGATAGAACTGTCGCTTCAAAGAAAAGTTTCAAAATCCCACCACACGATGGGAAAACTGATAGTAAACGGGGAACAGTTTTGCGACACATTAGAAAATACGAAGAAGATGATACCTACTGGAACTTACAAAATAGTATTAGTTTGGTCTAACAAATTTCAGAGAGAATTGCCAGAACTTTTAAATGTTCCAAAGAGAGCGGCAATAAGGATACGCAGGGATGCATTCTTGTTGGAAATAGCAATAAAGTTGGTTGGATAAGCAATTCCACTAAATACGAACAGAAGATTGTGGAGCTGATTAGACAATACAAAGAATGCTGGGTGACGGTTGATTAAATAAAAGACAAAGAAAGAAGAACTTAACTAACAAATATTAAGCCCTTCTTTCTTTAGCAATTTTTTGAACAATAAAACCATCAAAATTTGGGCGAGCAACTCAGCCTAATATGAAGAAAACGATTGAACATTGATCGGACAGTTCCCACTCTCTACCGAGAAAAAACATATTGTTTAAGTCACTATAAGAACATAACACGGACGAAACAGACCTTTTACCTACAATCTCATAACAGAGGATAATTTGATTTTTATTTGTACAAAAAATTCGGTTCGTTAGCAGTTCCCTTATGCCACATGCAAATGTGCACGGCGATTATCTGCTTTAGCTCGAAGTCCGTGGACTAGGAGATCTCGTAGTCTGTTGACTAAATTTTGCTGTTGTTGGTACATGCAAACGCGCCCTACGGATACTAACTATAGCTAGAAATACAACACTACTTAAAAAAATCACACTAGTCACAATAAGTTTAGTATGCGGCTCTAAAGAATCCCAAATATAAGCTTTTTTTTCCATGATATTGTGGAATCTAGTACCAACACCATAATTAACCTTATACACATCCTCAATTGTAGTTTCATTTCCTCCTATACTTCTAGCGCACTTCTGTGCTACTGTGCAACAATTATGTCCAAAAAGATTATACCCCTGCTCTAATTCATTATCTACACATTTCTCATAAGCTCTAAATTTATCGCCAATTACATTATTAGCACATTTAGTATGAGCTATTCCTTCAAGACTTTTACAGTCCGCAATATCGGATGCTACCAATAACGGACTACATGAAAGTCTTCCTTTACTGGCTGCTTCTTTTACTGCTTCGTTTTCACTATACGCGTCTACTCTTCCACGTCTCACACCAAAACCATATGAACCTTCACATGTAGTATAATTAGAATACCTTTTAACTTTTACAACTGTACAATGCTCAAATCTTCTCTTCCCTTTATAGTCTATTCCTTCACACGGAGCAAAATTACCATAAACTAAGTCTGGACAATCTTTAAGAGACTCACAGCGCTTAAGTTTTGAAGACTGAGGATAAGACTTCAAATCCATGGTGCATAGCTCTATTCCTATTTCACCCATGCCAGAACTATTAAAACTAGCAGTATAGTTCAGGGCTTTTGCCGAATCTATCTCCCCTTCTTCAGCATTAGCAAATGTGACAGAAACTAACAAGGTGAACATAAGCAAAACTCTTATACTCAACAAAAATCCCTTCATTCTAAATACCTCACATACTTCAAGATGACCTCATATAATTTATGGTATAACCAAGCGAGTGTTCTAACTTTCTATTTCTTTATTCCCTTTTATGCAGGGAAGCAACCAATTTTTTTTCCTTGTCAAATTTTATTGCAATTTCATCATCTTCTACCCAAACCATTCTGCCTCCCGTTGTGAACGAAACTTTTTTATCACCTATTTGAATTGGTTTATCACCTGATGCCTTGTCATAAGATTTTACTTGCTCTTTTGCTATTTCATAAAAATTTATAACTTTTTTCAGAAGGCTGTTATCTTTAGGTATTTCTAGATTGCTGATATTTTTCCCAAGGCTACCTTTTTCAGCGATTTGTTCTGCTACATGACAGTACACCCTAAGATACATATTTATTGTGACGATGGCAGGTTCTTCTATTTTATCTGCCCAAGCATTAGAAAACATAAACGGTGATAACATCAACAAAAGCAATACAAGTCTTTTTAACATATTGCTCACCTCCTTTTATCTTATTCACACAGCTATTCTATTGATTAAAAACAGCTTTGTCAATAGATTGTAAGGGTTCATAACATAACGGATTTTATGAAATCAAGAAGCACCTGTTTTAAAGTGAAGTCCATATTTGTTTTTTTATTCGAAGTATGTATAATGAACATGTTGAGTTTATCTTTGATTTGTGGTGAGTGGCTTACAAAGTGCTTACAAAAGTAGATATAACTAAGACGAGAGTTCAAATCTTCTTCAGGGCGAACTTTAAAATTATTTTATATAATTTCAGAAAAGATAAGTGAATATTTTTAATAAGAAAATGCGTACAGTTTCCAATATACAAACTTTGCATTAAAGGAGTTAGTATGGATTTGGATTTATTTAATGAAAAGCAAGAAACTTATACTGCTGAGAATGTAAAAATTTTTGTAGGCATACCTAACCTTCCTGATAATTTAAATCCCTTAATTTCAATTGCCGATAATATGTGGTGGTGCTGGAATAGTGACGCGTTTGAGTTGTTTAGAAGAATGGATATGGATATGTGGGAAAAAACATATCATAATCCAAAAGCTATGATTGAGGTTTTAAGCCAAGAAAGACTCATAGAACTTTCTCAAGACGACAGCTTCATTTCCCATGCAGAGAGAGTAAAAAATGCTCTGGACAGGTATCTTGGGATGAACACATGGTATGCACAAAACTGTTCTGATTATACCAATCTCAAATTTGCATATTTCTCCACTGAATTTGCCGTACACGAAAGTATTCCTATTTATTCCGGAGGACTTGGCGTTTTATCGGGAGACCACTTAAAATCTGCAAGCGATATGGGTCTTCCTCTTGTTGGAGTCGGTCTTTTATACAGATATGGGTACTTCAGACAGCGTTTAAGTTTTGACGGTTTGCAACAGGAAGAATATGTTGAAAATAATTTTTTTCATATGCCGCTTGAGCTTATAAAAAATGAAGACGGAAGCGAACTTATAATTGATATTGATGTTCCAAACCAAAAAATTTATGCAAGAGCTTGGAAAATTAAAGTAGGAAGAATTCCTCTTTATCTTTTAGACACGAATATAGACAAAAATTCAAAAGACGCAAAAATTATTACTGGGCAATTGTATGGTGGCGATAGAGACATGCGCATTCGGCAAGAAATAGTTTTGGGCATAGGCGGGGCAAAGCTTCTTAAAGCTTTAAAAATAGACCCTGACGTTATACATATAAATGAAGGTCATTCATCTTTTTTATTATTGGAAAAAATCCGATATCATATGGACAATGGTCTTTCTTTTGACGCAGCATTTCAAATAGTAAAAAGTAACTGTGTATTTACTACCCACACTCCTGTTCCAGCTGGTAATGAAATTTTTTCAAGCGATTTGTTTCTAAAATATTTTGAGACTTTATGCCAAAAGTTTGGCATATCAAATGAGCAGCTTTTGAAGCTGGGAGAATTTTCTTTTAATCAAAAGGATTTCTCAATGACTATACTTGCTTTGAAAACTTCAAATAAAGCAAACGGTGTCAGCAGGCTCCATGCTACTGTCTCTAGAGATATGTGGCAAGGTATATGGACTAATTTACCAAGAAAAGAAGTTCCTATAACACACATAACAAACGGTGTTCATACAAATACTTGGATTTCAAATGAAATTTCAGATTTGTTTGACAGATATTTGGGAGATTGTTGGAGAGATGATCCTGCAGACCACACAATTTGGAATAGAGTAACCCAAATACCAGACGCAGAAATATGGAGAGGACATGAAAGAAGAAGAGAACGACTTGTTACGTTTGCAAGGTCTAGGCTTCGTCGTCAGCTTGAAAGGAACGGCGCAACGAGAAAAATAATAAATCTTGCCGATGAAGTTTTAGATCCGGAAGCGTTGACAATAGGTTTTGCAAGGAGATTTGCTTCTTATAAAAGAGGCAATTTAATATTTAAAGATTTAGACAGAATAAAAAAAATTCTTACTAATAAAGATTTCCCAGTTCAAATAATAATGGCTGGCAAAGCTCACCCACAGGATAATATAGGCAAGGCTATTATTCAGAATATAATTTCTCTGTCAAGAGATCCAGATTTGCAAAGGAAAGTGGTATTTTTGGAAGAGTATGATGTGAACGTCGCACATTACCTTGTTCAAGGAGCAGATATTTGGCTTAACAATCCTCTAAGACCTGAAGAAGCCTCTGGTACAAGCGGAATGAAAGCAGCTGTAAACGGAGTGTTAAATTTTAGTGTTCTTGACGGCTGGTGGTGCGAAGGTTACAATGGGAGTAACGGCTGGACTATAGGCTCAATAAAACGCTATCCTGATAGAGAATATCAGGATTTGGTTGAAAGTAGAGATATTTACGAAATATTGGAGAATGAAATCATACCCTTATTTTTTACGAGAGGACAAGATTCTATACCAAGAGGGTGGACGCAGAAAATGAAATTTTCAATGCAGACTTTAGGTCCAGTATTTAATACTAACAGAATGATAGAAGAGTATACAAAAAAGTTTTATATTCCTACTGCGTTAGAGTATGCCAAATACAAAAAAGATAATTACGAGCCAGCTAAGAAAAAAAGCGAATGGATTAAGAATATTTACGGCAATTGGAATGCTATAAAGTTTATTTCAACAAGCGATAATATTTCAAACGAGATGAAAATTTCAAATGAAATAACCGTGCAGGCGAAAGTTTATTTGGGATACATTTCGCCAAACGATGTGAGCGTTCAAATTTACAGCGTGTATGTTAACGACGGGCAATCTGTAAGCGAATCGAGCATATCTGTAATGAATCTTGTTTCAAAAGATAACGATAATTATGTTTTTGAAGGAAAACTTCTGATTGACAAAGTTGGCAAATGCGGATACGCTTTACGTGTTTTACCTCACTATGAAGGAGAAATTCAGATATTACCGGGGTTGATAAAGTGGATACAGAGGATTTGAAGTTATGGGATTTGATTTTTTAATTTATGATTTAGACGGAACGCTTGTAGATTCTTTAGGCGATATTGCTTCTTCAGTTAATTCGGTAAGGGAAGATAACGAGCTTGAGCATTTGTCTTTAAAACAGATACGTTCTTATTTAGGAAGTGGAATAAATGCTCTTATATCAAAGGCTATTCCTGGCAAGTGCGAAAAATTTAAACAAAATGTTGACAGCTTTAAGTCTTATTATAAACAGCGGATACTTGATACTACCGTTATGTTTAGTGGTGTCAAAGAAATGTTGGAATCTTTAAAAGATAAAAAGAAAGCGATTTTGACTAATAAAAATGAAGATTACGCAAAAAAGATTGTGGAAAAGCTTGAAATTGCTGATTATTTTGTTGAAGTTTGGGGTGGTGACACTTTAGCTGTAAGAAAGCCTGATCCAAAAACAATTCTTGAATTGGTAAAAACCACAAGATCTAAACTTTCAAAAACAGTTATGATTGGCGACAGTGCAAATGATTTTTTAGTGGCAAACGCCGCAGGCGTCCGGGTTATAGCTGTTGCTTATGGTTATTGTGATTTAGACCAAATAAAAGCGTACAGACCTGACTATATAGTAAAAACGCCGCAAGAGATAGCAAATATTGTTTTATAAAGACAAAAAGACTAGATTTTTAAAATCAGCCTAGTCTTTTTGTCGATTTACAAGTCTTATTTCTTTTCAGCTTTCTTCTTATCAAAGTGAGCTTTCTTCTCGTGTATTTTCTTACGTCCTTCGTCGCTTGTTACAAAATCTACCTTGCTATCTATAGCTTTATCTTTATCTTCTTCATACTTGCTTATTTTAGCTTGCAGCTTAGAAATTTTTTCTTTTTTCATAGCTATTTTTTTGTCTAAGAAATCCGCAACAATTTTTCTTATGTCCTTCTTTATGTTTATAACGTCTTTATTGTTGTCTGCAGCTTTTTCGTACTTGGTTAATAAGCCATCTAGTTTATTAATAAACTTATACTTAGCCTCTTTAAACTCTTTTCCCTTTGGATCTTTGTCATGATGATCAGCAATAGACACTGCTGGGACAAAATAAGAAAAAAAGAAAACACTACATAATACCAACACCAATTTCTTTAACATAAAAACCTCCTTCGGTTATTTCAAACTCTTCTAATACGCATTTATAGAAGTTGCGCTATAGAGAGATTGTTTAAATGCAAAGTAGAAAATTCTACTTCTGCTTCCGAGAAAAGTTCCTTAAAACTAGTATCAGGATATTCTATGTCTGCGACAACTTTTTTTATTCCAGCATTTACTATCATTTTTGCGCATAGCACACAGGGAGAATGGGTACAGTAAAGAGTTGAGCCTTTAATATTGATTCCATGATACCCGCCTTGAATAATTGCATTTTGTTCGGCGTGTATAGCCCTACATATTTCATGCCTTTGACCTGACGGTATGCTCATGGCATTTCTTAAACATCCTAGAGACAAACAATCTTTTGTTCCGGAAGCTGCGCCGTTATAACCCGTGGTAAGAATTCTCTTATCTCTTACAATAACAGCTCCGACATGATGACGTTCGCAGGTAGATCTTTCCGCAACAAGCCATGCCAATTTCATAAAATATTCGTCCCAGGCAGGACGCTTATTTATAGTAGCGTTCTTTTCAGTTATCACTAGGCAATTTAACTAAAAAATCTGTATTGTGTCAACATGCTTTTTTTTGTTAAAATATTCTCCTGGGTTAGGCTTGTGCGGTAATCGGGAGATCGTATGAATTTTCAAGAAATTATTATGACTTTACAGAAGTTTTGGGCAAAGCATGGCTGCCTTGTATGGCAGCCTTACGATTTAGAAAAAGGTGCGGGTACTTTTAACCCTGCTACTTTTTTACGGGCTTTGGGTTCTAAGCCATGGAGTGCTGCTTATGTTGAGCCTTCCAGAAGACCTACTGACGGCAGATATGGCGAAAATCCTAACAGGCTTCAACATTATTATCAATTTCAGGTGATTATGAAGCCAGCTCCAAAAAATATACAGCAAATTTACTTAGAAAGTTTAAAAGCAATAGGTTTAGATCCCAAAAAACACGATATAAGATTTGTTGAAGACGATTGGGAATCTCCGACGCTTGGTGCTTGGGGGCTTGGTTGGGAAGTTTGGATTGATGGTATGGAAGCAACTCAGTTTACTTATTTTCAACAGGTTGGAGGAATATCTCTAAATCCTATTTCGGTTGAAATTACATATGGGACTGAACGCCTTGCTATGTATGTTCAAAAGAAAAATAACGTATATGAATTGCAATGGAACGATACTGTAACTTATGGTGATATTCATCTTGAAGATGAAAAACAATGGTCTGCTTATAATTTTGAAAAAGCTAATGTTGATATGCTGAAAAAACATTTTACCGACTGGGAGAATGAAGCAAAAAATCTTATTCAAAATGAACTTCCTCTTCCAGCATATGATGTTGTTATGAAATGTTCACACTTGTTCAATTTGCTTGATGCTAGAGGGGCAATTTCAGTCTCTGAAAGAATCGGTTATATTCTTAGAGTTAGGACTCTGGCAAAATCTGTTGCTGAAAAATATTTAACAATGGCTAATGGCGTCAATTTAGACGTTGTTGCAAATAAATAAAATTCATTACAAAACTCATGGAGTAAAGAATGTCTAATGATAATGAAAGAATAGCTTTACTTGAAATAGGAACGGAAGAAATTCCTACGTCGTATATTGAACCTGCTTTAAAGCAAATTGAACAAACCGCTTTAAAAGAATTTGCAGATTTAAATATAAAACACGGCTCAATAGAAACTTTTGCCACGCCAAGAAGGCTTACGTTGATTGTTGAAAATTTATCTATCAAAAGCGAAGATAAGACTGAAGAAATTTTGGGACCTTCATGGAAAGCTGCGAAAGATATAAATAGGCAGTGGACTCAAGCGGCTAAAGGTTTTGCTACAAAAAATGGAACTACGCCTGACAAGCTAAATAAAAAGATTACGGAAAAAGGCGAGTATCTTTCTTTTACAAAAAAGACAAAAGGCGAAAAAACGGAAAACCTCTTAACCGTTATTTTTCCAAAGATAATAAGCAGCATATCTTTTCCTAAAGCTATGGTATGGGAAGAAAGCGAATTTAAGTTTGCAAGACCTATAAGGAACATAATAGTGCTTTTTGGTAAGAAGGTAATTAAATTTAAAATAGCTGATGTTAATTCTTCCAATTGGACAATAGGTCTTCATACTTATGACAGATCAAAAATAAAAATAGATTCTCCTGAAAATTATCTGACGGTGTTAAAGAATAAATCAGTTTTAGTTGACCAAAACGAAAGACGTAAAGAAATGAAAAGGTCTATAGAGTTTGTAGTCAAAAGCGTTGGGAGTGTTGTTGCCGACGAGGCTTTAGTTGACGAAGTAAATTATTTGGTTGAATATCCGTCGGCAGTTCTTTGCGATTTTGATAAAAAGTATTTAGATTTGCCTCCAGAGGTTCTTACAGTATGCATGAAAAAAAGCCAAAAGTGTTTTGCGGTCAACGATAAGAGTGGGAAATTTTTAAATTGTTTTGTAGGCGTTAAAAATGGAGTTTCCACATATTTGGATATAGCTAAGGAAGGGTATGAAAGGGTTGTTGCTGCAAGGCTTGCTGACGCTGAATTTTTTTATAAGAACGATCTGAAAAGCGATCTTAACTCTAGTATTGAAAAACTTAAAGGCGTTGTTTTTCATAAGGAAATAGGAACTATTTATGAAAAAATTGAAAGGGTAAAAAAGATAGCGTTTCTTTTCAATAAAGAATTTAGCATGCAAGTAGATGAAAAATCTCTTGAAAGAGCTGTGATGCTTTCAAAAGCCGATCTAGTAAGCGAAATGGTATTTGAATATCCCGAACTTCAGGGTGTTATGGGCAAAATTTACGCTTTGAAATCAGGAGTGGATGCTGAAGTTGCGCAATCTATTGAACAACACTATTTACCGTTAAGCGCTTCGGGAAAACTTCCTTCAAATAAATTGGCTTCTTTAATATCTTTGGCTGATAAAATAGATACTTTAGCAGCCAACTTTTCAATAGGTCTTGAACCTTCTGGCTCTGCGGACCCTTACGGTCTTAGAAGAGCGGGGATAGGATTTATAAGAATTGTTATGGAGATTCTTCCTGACAAAGATTTGAGTTCTATAATCAAAAAGATATTTGAGTTTTTGCCCGAAAATATAAAAAGTAATTCAAAATCTAAAACGGCTTATGAGAAGCTTGTTAATTTTTTACGCCAAAGAATAGAAGGTATTCTTGAATCTGAAGGCTATAGCTTTGATGAGGTTAAATCTGTAGTCAGCATTTTAGGCAGTAACAAATTTAAAAATTTGGGTTCTTTTTTCCCAAAGCTCGCAGCTTTAAAGAATGCAAGGCAAAAAGGTGACTTTTCGTCTATTTCTGCTGTTTTTAAAAGAATAAGCAATATTTTAAGTCAGGCAAGAAAGCAAAATATTGATGTTTTGGCTACTATAAATGAAAGTTTATTAGTAGAAGATGCAGAGAAAAATCTATTTGACTGCATTAAGAAGACGAAAGCAGAAGTTGGTGAATACATTTCTCAAAATAAATATGCCGAAGTTTTTGATAAAGTTTTAGAAATAAAACCTAGTATTGATGGATTTTTTGAAAAAGTTATGGTAATGTCAGAGGATGTTAGAATAAAATCAAACAGAATATCTTTGCTAAATTATACAAATGGTATATTTGCAGAATTTTTAGATTTTTCCGCTTTGCAGTAAAAGTAAGCTCAATAATACAACATAATTTTGTAAAAATATTTGCAGTATCTTATTTTCGTCAATAAATTTACTTACCAAGAGTCGCTGTTTAAGAAGATGCCGCTTTATCAGGTGTATATTAAGAGCTGGAGCGGTCTTTCTTCTGTTTTACGACGGCGTTTTTTGTTTTTTTGCATAAATCTGTTTGACAAATATAAAATTTTATGCTACTCTTCACAGATTGTTAGCGACAAGGTTGTCTAGTTCTATAAGAAGATTTAAAATCCTTTCAAATCATTTGAAGGGCCCGTAGCTCAGCTGGTAGAGCACCTCACTTTTAATGAGGTTGTCGTGCGTTCGAGCCGCACCGGGCTCATTTGCTCCCATCGTCTAGGGGTCTAGGACACAGGATTTTCAATCCTGCGACACGAGTTCAAATCTCGTTGGGAGCGTTTTAGTACATTTTTAAACCATTGACGATATAAAGAATTTATCTATGGTTTCCGACGGGAAATAATTGCATTTTATCTTGCTCTAATCTACTCTCATATATTCAGTTTTATTCATTTGTTGCTTACAAATTGTTTACAACTTTATTTTGGTTTTTTTACATTAATTTTGATGTAATCAACCACATTAAAATGTTCATGTGGTTTGAAATCTGTGTACACTTCTTCTGTTATTCTTGTATTGCTGTGTCCAAGACTTTTGCTTGCCACATTAATGCTTCCGCTTTTATGCGTATTGCGTACGTGCCTACCACTCTAGTTTATTCCTTATTTTTATATAATCTTTTAAGGGAGTTTGTATGCGATTAAACGCAGGATTAGCCTATACGGACAATGGAGGACTTAAGTTCTTCTATTGGTGCAGGTGTGGTTGCGAAGCGGGTTTAAACTTTAATAAGTTCAAAATAAAGTCGTTTATATGCATGGCAAGGAATATGTCCGATATGTGCAAAATCTTTAAAAATACCTCAATTGGCATAGC